>NZ_JBEZLM010000014.1:0-217644 GCF_040652095.1 Streptomyces sp. NPDC048290 | reverse complement strand
CCGGGTTCACCGCGTCGGTGATCCTCGCGGCGCTGCTGTCGATGGCGGTCCAGGGCTTCTCGCCGGTGGTATCGGGGGCGCGGGGAACTGCGCGACCAGCCACAGACCACCCGCACCCGCCAGCGCTAGGCCCTCCCCCACGGCGCTCGCGCGACCCTCCGCATCAACCACCACCGCCGCCACCCCGTGACCCGATCCGCGAACACCCGCCCCTCCACGTGATCGCACTCATGCTGAAGGCACCGCGCGAAGAACCCGGTCCCATGCACCCGCACCCGCTCCCCCGTCGCCGTGAACCCCTCGACCACCGCGTGGTCGTACCGCTCCGTCCCGGCCTCAAGACCCGGCAGCGACAGACATCCCTCCGGCCCCCGCACCACCACACCGTCCGCCTCCACCAAATGTGGGTTCACCACATGTCCCAGGTGACGTACGTCATCGTCGTCCGGGCAGTCGTAGACGAAGACCCGTACCCCCTCCCCCACCTGATTCGCGGCCAGACCGACCCCCTGGGCGGCGTACATCGTGGCGAACAAGTCCTCCACCAAGCGGGCGAGTTCGGGGCCGAAATCGGTGACTTCGGTGCAGGGTGTGTGAAGGATCGGGTCACCGAGCAGAGTGAGGGGCCGGACGCGCCCGTGGGCACCCGGAATCGAACCGTGTCGCATGATCGAAGGGTACGGTTCGTTCGGTTCACGCCCGCCGCGCAGGCGCAGGCCGCGATTCGGGCAGGTGAGTGTTGCTCGATAGGCTGAGTCCACACCGTTGCCGTAAGGCGTTCGGCGCGGCGCGTACGCAAGGAGGATCGGGAACTGATGGCAGGGAACTCGGACCCGCTCACGCCGCGGGCCAAGCTCGCCGTGACCGCGGGAAAGGCGGTCGCGGCGGCGTCGCGCGCCGCGGGGCGCGGCAGCGGATCGGTGATCGGCGGCAAGGTGGCCCTCAAACTCGACCCCGACCTCCTCGCCCGGCTCGCCCAGAGCCTGGACGTGACCCTGGTCTCGGCGACCAACGGCAAGACCACCACCACCCGGCTGATCGCCGAGGCGCTGCGCGCGGCCGGACCGGTCGTCTCCAACGCGCTGGGCGCCAACATGCCCGCCGGGATCACCTCGGCGCTGGCCGGGCGCTCGGACGCCAAGTTCGGTGTCATCGAGGTCGACGAGAAGTATCTCGCCGGGGTCGCCCGGGACACCGACCCCAAGTGCATCGCCCTGCTGAACCTCTCCCGCGATCAGCTCGACCGGGCCGCCGAGACCCGGATGCTGGCCGAGAACTGGCGGGAGGGCCTCGCCGGGTCGAAGGCCGTGGTCGTGGCCAACGCCGACGACCCGCTGGTGGTGTGGGCGGCCTCGTCCTCGCCGAACGTCATCTGGGTCGCCGTCGGGCAGATGTGGAAGGACGACGCCTGGTCCTGCCCGTCCTGCGGCGGTGTGATGCAGCGCCCCGGCGACGACTGGTTCTGCGGTCAGTGCGGTTTCCGCCGCCCGGTGCCGACCTGGGCGCTCTCCGGCGACCACGTCCTCGACCCGCACGGCCAGGCATGGCCGATCCACCTCCAGCTGCCGGGCCGCGCCAACAAGGCCAACGCGGCGACCTCCGCCGCCGTCGCCGCCGTGTTCGGGGTGCCGCCGCAGGTCGCGCTGGAGCGGATGTACCAGGTGCAGGCGGTGGCCGGCCGGTACGACGTCGTCCACTTCATGAACCGTGAGCTGCGGCTGCTGCTGGCGAAGAACCCGGCTGGCTGGCTGGAGACGTTCTCGCTGATCGACCCGCCGCCCACGCCGGTGATCCTCTCGGTGAACGCGCGCGGTGCCGACGGCACGGACACCTCCTGGCTGTGGGACGTGGACTACACCCGGCTGACCGGCCACCCGATCTTCGTGGTCGGCGACCGGCGGCTCGACCTCGCGGTCCGCCTCGAGGTCGCCAACCAGCAGTTCCAGGTCTGCGAGACCGTCGACCAGGCGGTGCAGCTGGCCCCGCCCGGCCGGATCGAGGTCATCGCGAACTACACCGCCTTCCAGGACCTGCGCCGCCGCGTCGGCAACTGAGCGCACCGGGAACGCGACGCACCACGGACACCGCGCACCACGAACGCAGAGCATCACGAACGCAGCGCACCGAGCACAGGGGACGATCACTTTCATGAGCGACAACAGCCTCCGGATCGTCTGGATCTATCCGGACCTGCTCAGCACCTACGGCGACCAGGGCAATGTCCTCGTCGTGGAGCGCCGGGCGCGGCAGCGCGGGCTGGACGTGGCCCGGCTGGACGTGCGCAGCGACCAGCCGATCCCCACGTCCGGCGACATCTATCTGATCGGCGGCGGTGAGGACCGTCCGCAGCGGCTGGCGGCCGAGCGGCTGCGCCGGGACGGCGGACTGCACCGGGCGGTGGCCAACGGGGCGATCGTGTTCTCGGTGTGCGCGGGCTACCAGATCCTCGGGCACGAGTTCATCAACGACCTCGGCCAGCGCGAGCCGGGTCTCGGGCTGCTCGACGTGGTGTCCACGCGCGGCGAGGGCGAGCGGTGCGTCGGCGACGTGCTCGGCGACATCGACCCGCGGCTCGGGCTGCCGCCGCTGACCGGCTTCGAGAACCACCAGGGCGTCACCCACCTGGGCCCCACCGCCCGCCCGCTGGCCCGGGTCCGGTTCGGCAACGGCAACGGCACGGGCGACGGCACGGAGGGCGCGTTCAACGACACGGTCTTCGGCACCTACATGCACGGTCCGGTGCTGGCCCGCAATCCGCTGATCGCCGATCTGCTGCTGAAGCTGGCGCTCGATGTGAACGCGCTGCCGCCGACCGACGACCGCTGGTACGAGGCGCTGCGCAACGAGCGGATCGCTTCCGCACAGCAGCAGACCGCGTAGCCGGGCCTGTCACCAGCCCGTCTGACGGGGTGTCCGCACAGGTGAGCGGGGTCGTCCAGCTGTCGGACGCAGGGTGGGGCGGGGCCCCGGTGTGCCGCTAGGGTGGCGGGGATCGAGCCGGACAGCGCGGTCCGGACCCGGCCCACGTCGAGAAGGTATTTCGGGCTATGCGCATTGGTGTCCTCACGTCCGGCGGCGACTGCCCCGGCCTGAACGCCGTCATCCGGTCCGTCGTGCACCGTGCCGTCGTCGACCACGGCGACGAGGTCATCGGATTCCGGGACGGCTGGAAAGGTCTCCTGGAGGGCGACTACCTCAAGCTCGACCTGGACGCCGTGGCCGGCATCCTGACCCGCGGCGGCACCATCCTCGGCTCCTCCCGGGTCCGCCCCGAGCATCTGCGCGACGGTGTGCAGCGCGCCAAGGGGCATGTCGCCGAGCTGGGGCTCGACGCCATCATCCCGATCGGCGGTGAGGGCACGCTCAAGGCGGCCCGGCTGCTGTCCGACGGCGGACTGCCCATAGTCGGGGTCCCGAAGACCATCGACAACGACATCGCGGTCACCGATGTGACCTTCGGTTTCGACACCGCGGTGACCGTCGCCACGGAGGCGCTCGACCGGCTGAAGACCACCGCCGAGTCGCACCAGCGGGTGCTGATCGTGGAGGTCATGGGACGGCACACCGGGTGGATCGCGCTGCACTCCGGGATGGCGGCCGGGGCGCACGCCGTGGTCGTGCCGGAGCGGCCGTTCGACATCGAGGAGCTGACCGCGAAGGTCGGCGCCCGGTTCGCGGCGGGCAAGCGGTTCGCGATCGTGGTCGTCGCGGAGGGGGCGAAGCCGCGGCCCGGGTCCATGGCGTTCGACGAGGGCGGCACGGACATCTACGGGCACGAGCGGTTCGCGGGGGTCGCCCGGCAGCTGTCCATCGAGCTGGAGGCGCGACTCGGCAAGGAGGCACGGCCGGTGATCCTCGGGCATGTGCAGCGCGGTGGTACTCCGACGGCCTATGACCGGGTGCTGGCGACGCGGTTCGGTTGGCATGCGGTGGAGGCGGCGCATCGGGGGGAGTTCGGGATGATGACCGCGCTCAAGGGGACCGAGATCGTGATGGTTCCGTTGGGGGAGGCCGTGGAGACGTTGAAGACGGTGCCGGAAGATCGGTACGACGAGGCGGAGTGCGTGCTTTAGGTACGTCGGCGGGTGCGGGTGCGTCCTGGCTGGTCGCGCAGTTCCTCCCCCAGAGGGGGCACCCCCAGCGCCCCTAGACACCCACCCCCCGCCGCCAAGGTCATCCGGCGCGGTTCTACTCTGTGGGCGGACGTTTTCGTACATCCCCCACGAATCAGGAGCCGGGCATGGAGCACAGCGGGCACGGCATGGAGATGGATCTGGCGCCGTTCACGCTGGGGCGTGGGCTGGAGTGGTCGCCCGATCCGTTCTTCCTCGTGGCGTGTCTGGTGGGGCTCGGGCTGTACGGGTGGGGGGTCCTGCGGCTGACCCGGCGCGGGGACAAGTGGCCGGTCGGGCGGACCGTGGCGTTCGCCGTCGGGGTGCTGAGCATCATGCTGGTGATGTGCACCAAGCTGAATGACTACGGCATGGTCATGTTCAGCGTGCACATGGTGCAGCACATGGTCATCAGTATGCTGTCGCCGATCCTGATCCTGCTGGGCGCGCCGATCACGCTGGCGCTGCGCGCGCTGCCGCCCGCCGGGCGGGGCCGCAAGGGGCCGCGTGAGCTGCTGCTGGCGGTGCTGCACAGCCGGTACATGCGGATCGTGACCCACCCGGTGTTCACCATCCCGCTGTTCATCGCCTCGCTGTACGGGCTGTACTTCACGCCGCTGTTCGACTTCCTGATGGAGTCCAAGCCGGGGCACATCGCGATGATGGTGCACTTCCTCGCGGTCGGTCTGGTGTTCTTCTGGCCGATCATGGGCATCGACCCGGGCCCGCACCGGCCGGGCTATCTGATGCGGATGCTGGAGCTGTTCGCGGGCATGCCCTTCCACGCCTTCTTCGGTATCGCGCTGATGATGGCGTCCGAGCCGATGGTGGGCACGTACGCGAATCCGCCCGGCTCGCTCGGGATCGACGCGCTGTCGGACCAGAACGCGGCGGGGGGGATCGCCTGGGCGTTCAGTGAGATCCCGTCGGTGCTGGTGCTGATCGCGCTGATCTTCCAGTGGTACGCCTCCGACCAGCGGCAGGCCAAGCGCCAGGACCGGGCCGCCGACCGGGACGGGGACAAGGAGCTGGCGGAGTACAACGCCTATCTGGCCTCGCTGCACGCCCGAAGCCGCTGACTCGGGGCACCATGGAGGGACCGAACCATGAGGAGGGTGGCGCGATGCCCGGTTCCACGGACGGTTCCACGAAGACGATGGGAGTGCTCACCGTCGGCGGTCTTGTCGCGGTGACGGCGTACTCGGTGACGCTCGGTTCCAATGGCTGGCTGTGGTTCGGCTGGGTGGTGCTGGGGCTGATCACGCTGGGGATGGTGGCCACCAAGGGGTGACAGGGGTGACAGGGGTGAGCGGGCCGGGGTCTGGTCAGGTCAGGCCCGGTGCGGGGTGTACGCCCGGCTGGTACTTGGGCAGCCGGGCGGTGATCTTCATTCCGGCGCCGGGGGCGGTCTCGATCACCAGGCCGTGGTCGTCGCCGTAGACCTGGCGGAGCCGGTCGTCGACGTTGGACAGGCCGATGCCGCCGGACGGGCTGACCTCACCGGCGAGGATGCGGTGCAGCGCGGCGGGGTCCATGCCCGCGCCGTCGTCCTCGATGACGACCAGGGCCTCCTGCCCGGCGTCCTGGGCGGTGATGCTGATCCGGCATTTGGTGGCGCGCTCTTCGAGGCCGTGTTTGACGGCGTTCTCCACCAGGGGCTGGAGGCAGAGGAAGGGCAGGGCGACCGGCAGGACCTCGGGGGCGATCTGGAGGGTGACGGCGAGCCGGTCGCCGAACCGGGCGCGGGCCAGCGACAGGTACTGGTCGATGGCGTGCAGTTCGTCGGCGAGGGTGGTGAAGTCGCCGCGCTTGCGGAACGAGTAGCGGGTGAAGTCGGCGAACTCCAGCAGCAGCTCACGGGCGTGCTCGGGGTCGGTGCGCACGAACGAGGCGATCACCGCGAGCGAGTTGAAGATGAAGTGCGGGGAGATCTGGGCACGCAGGGCCTTGATCTCGGCCTCGATCAGCCGGGTGCGGGACTGGTCGAGATCGGCCAGTTCCAGCTGGACGGAGACCCAGCGGGCGACCTCCCCGGCGGCCCGGACGAGGACGGCGGACTCCCGGGGTGCGCAGGCGACCAGCGCCCCGTGCACCCGTTCGTCGACGGTGAGGGGGGCGACGACCGCCCAGCGGACCGGGCAGTCGGGGGCGTCGCAGACCAGGGGGAAGGCTTCGCCGCGGCCGGTGTCCAGGGGTCCGGCGAGCCGCTCCATGATCTCGGCGCGGTGGTGGCCGCCGACGCCGTCCCAGGTGAGCACCTGGCTGGTGTCGGTGAGGCAGAGGGCGTCGGTGCCGAGCAGGGTGCGCAGACGGCGGGCGGAGCGGCGCGCGGTCTCCTCGGTGAGCCCGGCCCGCAGCGGCGGGGCGGCGAGGGACGCGGTGTGCAGGGTCTGGAACGTGGCGTGTTCCAGGGGGGTGCCGAGCCCGGCGAGGCTGTCGGGGCGGGCCGTGCGTCTGCCGAACCAGAAACCGGCGGCGAGCAGCGGCAGTACGGCGACACACAGTCCGGCGACGAATCCGCTCACACCCTCACCTCACGTGTCGGGGCATGGCCCTGGTTCAGATCTTCCGGAAGATGGAAGCGGGCGAGGATCGCGGCCGTTCCGGCGGGCACCCGGCCGGGGGTGGCGAGGGAGACCAGGATCATGGTGAGGAAGCCGAACGGGACGGACCAGACGGCGGGCCAGGCGAGCAGGGTGTGCAGCCAGCCGGTGCCGGGCAGCCCGGCCATGGTGGTGGTGACGGCGAGGAAGGCGGAGCCGCCGCCGATGAGCATCCCGGCCGCCGCGCCGTGCGGGGTGAGGCGGCGCCACCAGATGCCGAGGACCAGCAGCGGGCAGAACGAGGACGCGGAGACGGCGAAGGCGAGGCCGACGGCGTCGGCCACGGGCAGCCCGCCGACCAGGACGCTCGCGGCGAGCGGCGGGGCCATGGCGAGGACGGTGCCGAGCCGGAAGTGGCGTACGCCCCGGGTGGGCAGGACGTCCTGGGTGAGGACCCCGGCGACGGCCATGGTGAGGCCGGACGCGGTGGACAGGAACGCGGCGAAGGCGCCCCCGGCGATCAGCGCGCCGAGGAGATCCCCGCCGAGACCGCCGATGACCCGTTCCGGGAGCAGCAGGACGACGGCGTCGGCGTCTCCGCTGAGGGTGAGTTCGGGGGCGTAGATCCGGCCGAGGGCGCCGTAGACCGGGGGCAGCAGATAGAAGCCGCCGATCAGGGCGAGGACGGCGACGGTGGTGCGGCGGGCGGCGACGCCGTGCGGGCTGGTGTAGAAGCGGACGACGACATGGGGCAGGCCCATGGTGCCGAGGAAGGTGGCGAGGATCAGCCCGTAGGTGGCGTAGAGGGGGCGTTCCTCGCGGCCGTCGGCGAACGAGGTGGACAGGCCGCCGCCCGCGTCGCGCTGGGCGGCGGGGACCGGGTCGCCCGGGGTGAAGGTGAGGCGGGTGCCGCCCTCGACACGGTGGGTGCCGGTGTCCAGGGTGACCGGGGTGGAGCGGTGGTCACGGCCGTCGACGGTGCCGTCCACGGTGACGGTGAGCGGGCGGTCGAGGCGGAGGTCGAGGGTGCTGTCGACGGTGACCGCGCGCTGGTCGCGGAAGGCGCCGGGTTCGTCGAAGGCGTGCAGGGGAGCGCCGTCGCTCTGCCAGGCCAGCGCCAGGAACAGGGCGGGGACGAGGAGGGCGGTCAGCTTGAGCCAGTACTGGAACGCCTGGACGAAGGTGATGCTGCGCATCCCGCCGGCCGCGACGGTCGCGGTGACGACGACGGCGACGATGATCCCGCCGAGGGAGGCGGGGGCGCCGGTGACGACGGCCAGGGTGAGTCCGGCGCTCTGGAGCTGGGGCAGCAGATACAGCCAGCCGACGCCGACCACGAACGCCCCGGCGAGCCGCCGTACGGCCTGGGAGGCGAGCCGGGCCTCGGCGAAGTCGGGCAGCGTGTAGGCGCCGGAGCGGCGCAGCGGGGCGGCGACGAACAGCAGCAGGACCAGGTATCCGGCGGTGTAGCCGACCGGGTACCAGAGCATGTCGGGGCCCTGGACGAGGACGAGTCCGGCGATGCCGAGGAAGGAGGCGGCGGAGAGGTACTCGCCGCTGATGGCGGCGGCGTTCAGCCGGGGGCCCACGGTGCGGGAGGCGACGTAGAAGTCGGAGGTGGTCCGGGATATGCGCAGCCCGAACGCGCCGACGAGCACGGTCGCGACGACGACGAGGGCGACGGCGGTGACGGTGTACCCGGAGTTCATGTCGGCCCCCCGGCCTCAGCGGTCCTCATCGGTCCTCAGCGGTCCTCTACGGTCCTCATCGGTCCTCGGTCGTCCTCTACGGTCCTCGGTGGTCCTCAACGGTCCTCGACGAGCCGTACGAAGTCGCGTTCGTTGCGTTCGGCGCGGCGGACGTACCAGCGGGCCAGCAGGATGAGCGGGACGTAGACGCCGAAGCCGAGGACGGCCCATTCCAGGCGGGCGTCGGGGGCGACGGCGAACAGCAGCGGCAGCGGGGCGACGAGCAGGGCGAGGACGGCGAACACGGCGAGCGCGGCGCGCAGCTGGCTGCGCATGAGGGAGCGGACGTAGGTGTGGCCGAGGGTGGTCTGTTCGTCGATCTCGGTGCGGGGGCGGTAGTAGCCGGTGCGGCGGCCGGTGCGGCGGGGCGGGCCGGTGACGACGGTCCGGCGTTCGGTGGGCTCGGGGGGCATACTCAGGACCTCCGGAGCGGGGCGTCGGGGATGGCGGGCACCGTCAGGTCCTCCTCATCAGCAGATCGCGCAGTTCACGGGCGTGGCGGCGGCTGACCTGGAGTTCCTCGGCGCCGACCACCACACTGACCGTGCCCGCGTCGAGCCGGAGTTCCCCGACATGGCGCAGGGCGACGAGATGGCGGCGGTGGATGCGGACGAACCCGCGCGAGCGCCAGCGCTCCTCAAGGGTGGAGACCGGGATGCGGACCAGATGGCTGCCCTTGGCGGTGTGCAGCCGGGCGTAGTCGCCCTGCGCCTCGACATGGGTGATGTCGTCGACGGCGACGAAGCGGGTGATACCGCCCAGCTCGACGGGGATGTGGTCGGGGTCGGGCTCGTGCACCGGGATGCGCGGGGCGGCGGCCTGGTCGGGGGCGCGCAGTTCGGCGGCCCGGCGCACCGCTTCGGCGAGGCGCTCCCTGCGGACGGGTTTCAGGATGTAGTCGACGGCCTTGAGGTCGAACGCCTGCACGGCGAAGTCCTCGTGCGCGGTGACGAAGACGACCAGCGGGGGCCGGGCGAAGCCGGTGAGCAGCCGGGCGAGGTCGAGTCCGTCCAGGCCGGGCATGTTGATGTCGAGGAACACCACGTCGATGGCCTCGGCGCCGTTCGGACCGCACTCCAGGGCGCGGTTGATCCGGCGCAGCGCCTCGGTCGCGTCGCCCGCGCCCTCGGCGGTGCCGATCCGCGGGTCCGCGTTCAGCAGGTACACCAGCTCCTCCAGGGAGGGCCGTTCGTCGTCGACAGCCAGGGCGCGCAGCATGAACGTGGAGTCTAAAAGGAATCCGCACGCCTGCACATGTGCCGGGCACAAGCCATTGGGCTGGCTAGAGTGCCCGCATGAACAGCGGCCCGGCATCGGTCTTCGACGCACTCGACCGGAAGATCATCACCGCTCTGATGGCCAACGCGAGGACCAGCTTCGCGGAGATCGGCACGGAGATCGGGCTGTCGTCGACGGCGGTCAAACGGCGGGTGGACCGGCTGCGGGAGACGGGGGTGATCACCGGGTTCACGGCGACCGTGACCCCGGCGGCGCTGGGCTGGCGGACCGAGGCGTATGTCGAGGTGTACTGCGAGGGCGCGGCGCCGCCGCGGCGGCTGGCGGAGGTGGTGCGCAACCATCCGGAGATCGCCGCCGCGATGACGGTGACCGGCGGGGCGGACGCGCTGCTGCATGTCAGGGCACGGGACGTGGGCCATTTCGAGGAGGTGCTGGAGCGGATCCGCACCGAGCCGTTCATCCGGAAGACGATCAGTGTGATGGTGCTGTCGCATCTGATCCCGGAGTCCCCGGAGGCGGGCGCGACCCAGGCGGCACCACCGGCGCCACCAGCCTCGCAGGGCGTGGCGCGGCCCTGAGCGGGGGCGCCGGACACTCCCCCTGCCCTCACGCAACACTCCTGCGTGAAAGCTGATCAACACGCAGCGTTCCTGCGCCGACACGCAGCTCTCGTCGCTTGTCGCCCGTATCCGGTGTTTCTACCGTTGATGTCACCCCCGTCGTCGTCCCCACGACGTCATCGTCATCACGCAGGAAGCGGAGGCACCCCTCTGTGACCGACACCCGTGTGCCGCGCCGGCGGCGCTACCTCGTCTGCGAACCCAGACACTTCGCCGTGCAGTACGCGATCAACCCCTGGATGCATCCCGACGTCAAGGTCGACGTCGATCTGGCCCAGGAGCAGTGGCAGTCGCTGCTCGGCGCCTACCGGGCGCACGGCCACACCGTGGACGCCGTCGAGCCGGTCCCCGGGCTGCCCGACATGGTGTTCGCGGCGAACTCGGCGGTCGTCGTGGACGGCCGGGTCTTCGGCTCCCTGTTCCACGCGCCGGAGCGCCGCCCCGAGTCGACCCACTACGACAGCTGGTTCACCACGGCGGGCTACGACGTCCACCGTCCCGCGTCGGTCTGCGAGGGCGAGGGCGACCTCGTCTGGACGGGCCGGTACGTGCTGGCCGGGACCGGTTTCCGCACCACCCGTGACGCGCACCGCGAGGTGCAGGAGTTCTTCGGGCACCCGGTGATCAGCCTGACCCTGGTGGACCCGCACTTCTACCATCTCGACACGGCGCTGTTCGTGCTGGACGACGACAACATCGCGTACTACCCGGACGCCTTCTCGGCGGGCAGCCGTGAGGTGCTCCGCCGGCTCTACCCGGACGCGGTGGAGGCCACCCGCGCCGACGCGATGGTCTTCGGCCTGAACTCGGTGTCCGACGGCCGTCATGTCTTCATCGCCCCGCGCGCCGAGGCGCTCGCCGCCCGGCTGGACGCCCACGGCTATGTCCCCGTCCCCGTCGACCTGTCCGAGTTCCACAAGGCCGGCGGTGGCATCAAGTGCTGCACCCAGGAGATCCGCTGATGACCGCGACCGCCGGCACCGACCGCGCCGCAGCCCCCGCCCCCGACGCCCGTACGTCCGCCGAGCTGATCCGCGCCGAGGAGCCGGTCCTCGCGCACAACTACCATCCGCTGCCGGTGGTCGTCGCCGCCGCGGAGGGCGCCTGGGTGGAGGACGTCGAGGGCCGCCGCCTGCTGGACATGCTCGCCGGGTACTCGGCGCTGAACTTCGGCCACCGCCACCCGGCCCTGATCGAGGCCGCGCACCGCCAGCTCGACCGGCTCACCCTGACCTCCCGGGCCTTCCACAACGACCGGCTGGCCGAGTTCGCCGAGCGGCTGACCGCGCTGGTCGGCCAGGACATGATGCTGCCGATGAACACCGGCGCGGAAGCGGTGGAGAGCGGCATCAAGGTGGCCCGCAAATGGGCCTACGAGGTGAAGGGCGTCCCCGCCGACCAGGCGACGATCGTGGTGGCGTCCGACAACTTCCACGGCCGGACGACGACGATCGTCAGCTTCTCCACGGACGAGACCGCCCGCGCCGGCTTCGGCCCGTTCACCCCGGGCTTCCGGATCGTGCCGTACAACGACCTGGCCGCGCTGGAGGCGGCGGTCGACGCGACCACGGCGGCGGTCCTGATCGAGCCGATCCAGGGCGAGGCGGGGGTCGTCATCCCCGACGACGGCTATCTCACCGGGGTGCGCGAGCTGACCCGCCGGGCAGGCTGTCTCTTCATCGCCGACGAGATCCAGTCGGGCCTCGGCCGTACGGGGCGCACGCTGGCCGTCGACCATGAGGGCGTCGTCCCCGATGTCGTCCTGCTGGGCAAGGCGCTCGGCGGCGGGATCGTACCGGTGTCGGCGGTCGCCGGGAGCCGGGAGGTGCTCGGGGTGCTCAAGCCGGGCGAGCACGGCTCGACGTTCGGCGGCAACCCGCTGGCCGCCGCGGTCGGCACGGCCGTCGTGGAACTGCTGGAGACCGGCGAGTTCCAGCGCCGGGCCACGGAGGCGGGCGCGGTGCTGCGGGACGGCCTGACCGAGCTGGTCGGCCGGGGCGTGATCGGTTTCCGCTCCCGGGGACTGTGGGCGGGCGTCGACATCGACCCGTCGATCGGCACCGGCCGGGAGATCAGCGAGCGGCTGATGGCGGAGGGCATCCTGGTCAAGGACACCCACGGCTCGACCATCCGCCTGGCCCCACCGCTGACGATCACCGACACGGAGCTGCGCGCGGCGATCGAGACGCTGGGGAAGGTGCTGGAGGCGTAGGGGGCCGGGTACCGGGTGCCGAGTGGTAGGCCGGTCGGCGGCAGGGGGCGGCTCGGGGCACCGCCCCCGGACCCGACCGGCAGACGCCGCCACCGGGCCCGCGCCCGGCCGACGACCACCGCGGCGGCCACGTCACGCGGCCCGGCGCAGCCGCTCGCGCGGTCCGTTCGTACGCATCCGTTCCCGATCTCCGCGAGCGCGGTTCCCGGTGTCCGTGTCCCCGCCTACACTGATCGCTCCCCGGGGGAACACGAGGAGCGAGCCGCGGTGTTCTATTACCTGCTCAAGTACGTCCTGCTGGGCCCCTTGCTGAGGGTGGTGTTCCGCCCGCGTATCGAGGGGCTCCAGCATGTCCCGGCGGCGGGAGCGGCGATCGTCGCCGGGAACCATCTCTCGTTCTCCGACCACTTCCTGATGCCGGCGGTCCTCAAGCGCCGGATCACCTTCCTGGCGAAGGCGGAGTACTTCACCGGTCCGGGACTGCGGGGCCGGCTGACCGCCTTTTTCTTCCGCAGCGCCGGGCAGATCCCCGTGGACCGCTCGGGCAAGGACGCCGGACAGGCCGCGATCCGCGAGGGCCTCGGTGTGCTGGCCAAGGGCGAGCTGCTCGGCATCTACCCGGAGGGCACCCGTTCGCACGACGGACGGCTCTACAAGGGCAAGGTCGGTGTGGCGGTGATGGCGCTGAAGGCGGGCGTGCCGGTGGTGCCGTGCGCGATGATCGGCACGTTCGAGGCCCAGCCGCCCGGCAAGGTCGTCCCGAACGTCCACCCCGTCACCATCCGCTTCGGCGAGCCGCTGGACTTCTCCCGCTACGCCGGGATGGAGCACGAGAAGGCGATCCTGCGCGCGATCACCGACGAGATCATGTACGCGATCCTGACCCTGTCGGAGCAGGAGTACGTCGACCGGTACGCGGCCGTGGTGAAGGCGGAGGAGACGGCCGAACGGCGGCCCGTGGAACCGGGCCGCCGTCGTTTCCCGCGACTGCCGCTGAGCTGAGCGCTCCAGCGGCCGGGCCTACGGCTTGGGCACCGCGTGCGGGGTGCAGCTCACGTTCTTGGCGTCCAGCTTCCCGGTCAGCAGGTAGGCCTCGACGCGGTCGTTGACACAGGGGTTGAGCAGATTGGTGACCCCGTGCGAACCGGCGTTCTTCTCGGTGATCAGCCGGGAGCCCTTGAACCGCTTCTGGAGCTCCACCGCGCCCTCGTACGGCGTGGCCGCGTCCCGCTCGGCCTGCACGATGAGGATCGGCGGCAGACCCTTGCCGGTCTTCACATCGACCGGGGTGTTCTGCTTGACCGGCCAGGTGGCGCAGGGCAGGTTCATCCAGGCGTTGGACCAGGTGAGGAACGGATAGTCGCGGTGCAGCCGGGTGTTGTCGCGGTCCCAGGTCCGCCAGTCGGTGGGCCACTTGGCGTCGGCGCACTCGACGGCGGTGTAGACGGCGTTGCCGTTCTCGGTGGCCGCGTTGCCCGCGATGTCCGTCATGTCCGGCGCGGCGGCGTCCACCAGGGCCTGGGTGTCACCGGCGGCGTACCGGCTGAAGACGGTGGCGACCGGCACCCACGAGGAGTCGTAGTAGGGGGCGCTCTGGAAGAAGGAGATCAGCTCGGCCGGGCCGACGACCCCGCCAAGGGGGTTCTTCTTCGCGGTGGCGCGCAGTTCCAGCCACTTGGCCTGGACCTCGGCGCGGGTGTCCCCGAGGTGGAAGGTGGCGTCGTTCCTGGCGACCCAGTCCTGCCAGTCGTTCCAGCGCATCTCGAAGGCCACGTCCTGGTCCAGGTTGGCCTGGTACCAGATCTTCGAGCGGGACGGGTTGACGACGCTGTCGGCCACCATGCGGCGGACGTGCCCCGGGAAGAGCGTGCCGTACACCGCGGCGAGGTAGGTGCCGTAGGAGACGCCGACGAAGTTCAGCTTCTTCTCGCCGAGGGCGGCCCGGATGACGTCCAGGTCGCGGGCGGTGTTCGGGGTGGTCATGTGCGGCAGCATCGCGGCGCTGCGCTCGTAGCAGCCCTCGGCGTACTCGCGGGCCAGCTTGCGCTGGGCGCGCTTGTCGGCCTCGGAGCCGGGCACCGGGTCCATCTTGGGCGCCTTCACGAACTCCTGGGGGTCGACGCAGGAGATGGGCGCGGACTTGCCGACGCCGCGCGGGTCGAAGCCCACGAAGTCGTACGCCTTGGCGGTCTTGGCCCAGATCGGGTTCTGGGTGACGACCCGGCGCGGGAAACGCAGACCGGAGCCGCCGGGGCCGCCGGGGTTGTACAGGAGGGCGCCCTGCCGCTCGTCCTTGGTGCCGGTGCTGCCGATCCGGTCGACGGCTATCTTGAGCTGCTTGCCGTACGGCTTGGTGTAGTCGAGCGGCACCGAGACCCAACCGCACTGGATGGGCTTCTCCAGCCCCCAGTCGGCGGGACAGTCCTTCCAGTCGATGCCGGTCTTCGCGGCGCGGGCGGCGGCGATGGCGGTGCCGACGGCCTCCCGGTCCTTGCCGTGGCGCAGACCGTCGCGGTCCTGTGCCTGCGCGCTGGCCGTCGGGGCGGTCACGGCCCCGGCCAGCAGCGTGGCGACGACCAGCGTCCCGGCCGAACCGAGCGCCACGGTCCGTCTGTTCGCTCTCTTCTCCCTCAAGTGGAGCCTCCCGCACCTCGAATCGAAAACGTACGGGAATCCTTCCGGCTGTGGAGCGGCTGAGAACAGAGCGGGGGAGCCTTCTTTGCCAATCCGATAACCGGATCGTCATGTTCGCTGTACGGGCGACGCCCCAGCCGACGCGGGCGGGTCGCCGACGACCGGTCAGCGGACGACTGGCCAGCCGGGGTCGGGGCAGGCAGGGTCGGGTCGGGCAGGGTCGCGTCGGGCAGGGTCGGCCAGCTCGTCGGCCCGCCACCCGACAGCCGGCCTGGGCCAGCCACCCCGCAGCCGACCAGCCGCCACCCGACCAACCGAGGCCGGCCACCCCGCAGCCGACCAGCCGCCACCCGGCCAACCGAGGCCGGCCACCCGATGGCCGACCAGCCGACGGCCCACCACTCGAGGGCCGACCGGCCGCCACCCGACAGCCCTCCACCCGCAGCCGACCAGCAGATGGCTCGCCGCCCCGCCACCCAACCCATCGAGGCCAGCCACCAGACCGCCCACCACCCGACGGCCCACCACCCGAGGGCCGACCGGCCGCCACCCGACCGCCGACCAACCGACCGCCCACCAACCGAGGCCAGCCACCCGACCGCCGACCAGCCGACGGCCCACCACCCGACCGCCCACCAGCCGCCACCCGACAGCCCTCCACCCGCAGCCGACCAGCAGGTGGCTCGCCACCCGACGGCCAGCCACCCGGCAGCCGGTCAGTCGCCACCCGACCACCCGACAGCCCGCCACCCCACAGCCGGCCGGCCGGGGCCAGATGCCGCACGGCCGATCGGACGATGGCCCGCCCCCGACAGCTTGCCGACCGAGGCCAGCCGCCCCACGGCCGGTCAGTCGCACACGAGCACCGGATGGCCCGCCAGCCGTCCGAGCGCCGGTCACCCGAGGTCGGCCAGGGCCTGGTCCAGCACCGTCCGTAGCCGCAGCGCGTCCGGCGCGACCGCGCCGACCAGCACGGCGGGTCCGGCCAGCGGCAGCACCGCCGCGGTGTCCCCGAGCACCCGCGCGGGCACCGGAGCGCTCGCGAACTCCGGCCGTACGACGATCAGTTGGCCCACCGCCCGATAGCCGCCGAGACCGGCGGGGCCGTCCCAGCCGGGCGGGGCGCCGGGCCCGCAGTCCAGTTCCTGGTCGAGGACGCACCGGCCGCCGACCCGTACGGTAAGACGGCTGACGAGGCGTCCGGGTTGCTCTCCGGCGCGCCCCAGCACCTGTTCCTCGCGCAGCACCAGCCGCCCGGCCGGGCTGACCTCGGCGACCGTGGTGACGTACAGCTCGCTGCCCGCCGCGCTGATCAACTGCTCGGGCAGCCAGCGCAGTTCCGCCCCGGCGGCCACGTCCAGCATGACCCGGTAGCGGGCGTCCCGGGTGCCCTGGCCGGGCAGGGCGAGGGTGGCGGCGGCCGAGCCGACCCGCAGCCGGGCGCCCTCGGCGACCTCGGCGCGGACGGTGAAGCGGTCGCCGCCGAGCGGTCCGCTCATCGCCCCGACCAGGGTGACCCGCGCGCAGTCGGCGTCGCCCCGGGTGCGGCGCAGGGCGAGCGGCCCCTCGCCCGCCAGCACAGGCAGGGCGGTTCCGCCGCGTCCGTCGCGCCGGGCGACGATCCGGGCGGTGGCGGTCACACCCGCCATGCGCCGACCCGTTCCCGCACCCAGGCGGCCACGTCCCCGACGCCGCCCTCGCCGCGCAGGGACTGGAAGACGACGGGCAGTCCGGCGCGCTGTGTCCGCGCGTCGGCGGCCATCCGGGCGAGGTCGGAGCCGACGTACGGGGCGAGGTCGGTCTTGTTGACGACCAGCAGGTCGGCGGTGGTGACACCGGGTCCGCCCTTGCGGGGGATGTCGTCCCCGCCGGCCACGTCGATGACGAAGATCTGCGCGTCCACCAGCCCTTTGGAGAAGGTGGCGGTCAGATTGTCCCCGCCGGACTCGACCAGGATGAGGTCCAGTGGGCCGACCTCGTCCTCCAGGTCCTCCACCGCCTCCAGGTTGGCGGAGATGTCGTCCCGGATCGCGGTGTGCGGACAGGCGCCGGTCTCGACGGCGGTGATCCGCTCGGGCGGCAGCACGGCCTCCCGGAGCAGGAACTCGGCGTCCTCCCGCGTATAGATGTCGTTGGTCACGACGGCGAGGGACAGCTCGGCCCTCAGTTCCCGGCAGAGCGCGGCGACGGTGGCGGTCTTCCCGGACCCCACGGGCCCCCCGAGCCCGATCCGCAGGGCCCGCCGGGTCCCGTCGCCCCGGTGGACATCGGCACCGACGGCACCGGAGTGATCGACGTGGGTGTGATCGAGATGCATCAAGCTCCCTCTTCTTCCGTGACTCGTTGCGGCCGTTTCGGTCCGTCGCCTCCGGCCCGGTCCGGCGGCCGTCTCCAGCCCGTCCGGCGTGTGAGGACGAGGCCCCTTCGGGGCCGAACGGGGGTCCGGGGGCGGCGCCCCCCGGCGGGGCGGAAGGGGCGCGGCCCCTGGGGATGGGACGGGTAGGGGCGGCGGGGGCGAGAAAACCTCACGAGGCGAACAACCGCCCCCCACTCACCGTATGCGCCTCCCCCCCGATCTCCAGCAACGGCGACCCCCCGGCGGGCAACGCGTCGACCCCCTCCCCCGAGACCACCACGGCGCCCCCCGCCTCCACCCCCCGCTCGGCGACCCGATCCACCTCCCCCGCCAACCGCGCCACCACCCCACTCGCCTCGAACGGATCAAGGCTCAGCAACCGCACGGTCGCCGACGCCACCCCACTCACCGCGTCGTACGCCGCACAGTGCGCCGCGTCCCCCGCCCCGAGCCCGGCACCCCGCGCCACCACCCCCAGCACCACCGCCTGATGCGCCCCCTTGGGAAACTCCCGGGCGAGCGCCCCGTACAGCTCCTCACCTCGCGGCCAGACGGCCCGCGCGGCCCGCAGCAACTGCCGTCCCAGCCGCCGCGAGGCACCCCGCAGGGCGGGCGACGGCGTCCGCGCGTCCGCGGCACCGTCCAGCGCCACCGGATCACCCCCGAGCGCCGCCGCCGCGGCCAGCGCCGCACCGACCAGCCCGACGGTGTGCAGCCGCCCCCGGCAGAACTCCTCCAGACTGGCCGCGTCGTACACCCGCCCCGCCCGCACGGCCGCCTCCGCCCCACCGGAGTGCGCGTGCCCGCCGGCCGGGAAACGCCCGTCGGCCAGCAGCAACAGCGTCGACCTGGACATCCGTACCCCTCTCTCCGACACCGCGACGACGTCAGACGTCAGACCCACGGCGTCAGAAGACCTCAGACCTCAGACCTCAGACCCACGGCGTCAGAACAGGAAGTACCGCTGGGCCATCGGCAGTTCGGCCGCCGGCACCGCCTCCACAAGCTCCCCGTCGATCCGCACCGCGAAGCTGTCGGGATCGACCCGCACCTGAGGCCGGGCGTCGTTCTCCCGCATGTCCGCCTTGGTGACCCGGCGCGTCGACTCGATGACGGCGAAGCGCTTCCCGAGCCCCAGCCGCTCCGGCAGCCCGTCCTCGACGGCGAGCGGGGCGACGAAGTTCACCGAGTTCGCGGCGGGCGCCCGCCCGATCGCCCCGTACATCGGCCGGGGCAGCACCGGCTGCGGTGTCGGGATGGAGGCGTTGGCGTCCCCCATCTGCGCGTAGGCGATCTGCCCGCCCTTGATCACGAGCAGCGGCTTGACCCCGAAGAACGCGGGGTCCCAGAGGACCAGGTCGGCGAGCTTGCCGGTCTCCACCGAGCCGATCTCCCGGGCGAGACCTTGGGCGAGCGCGGGGTTGATGGTGTATTTGGCGACATAGCGACGGACCCGGTGGTTGTCGGCGCGTCCGTCGCCGGGCAGGGCGCCGCGCCGCCGCTTCATCACATGCGCGGTCTGCCAGGTGCGCAGGACGACCTCCCCGACCCGGCCCATGGCCTGGGCGTCGGAGGAGATGATCGAGATGGCGCCGAGGTCGTGCAGGATGTCCTCCGCGCCGATGGTGGACGGGCGGATACGGGACTCGGCGAAGGCGAGGTCCTCGGGGACGGCCGGGTTGAGATGGTGGCAGACCATCAGCATGTCGAGGTGTTCCTCGGCGGTGTTGACGGTGAACGGCCGGGTCGGATTGGTCGAGCTGGGCAGCACGTGCGGCTCGGAGACCACGGTCATGATGTCGGGCGCGTGCCCGCCCCCCGCGCCCTCGGTGTGGTACGCGTGGATACCGCGTCCGCCGATCGCGGCGAGGGTGTCCTGGACGAACCCGGCCTCGTTCAGGGTGTCCGTGTGGATGGCGATCTGGACGCCGGTGCGGTCGGCGACGGTCAGCGAGGCGTCGATGACGGCCGGGGTGGAGCCCCAGTCCTCGTGCAGCTTCAGCCCGAGCGCGCCGCCCCGGATCTGGGAGAGCATCGCCTCGTGGGAGACGGTGTTGCCCTTGCCGAGCAGCCCGATGTTGAGCGGATACGCCTCCATCGCCGCCAGCATCCGGGCGAGGTGCCAGGGTCCCGGGGTGACGGTCGTCGCCTTGGAGCCCTCGGCGGGGCCGGTGCCGCCGCCGACCAGGGTGGTGATCCCGGCGGACAGCGCCTCGTCGGCGATCTGCGGGCAGATGAAGTGGACATGGGCGTCGATGCCGCCGGCCGTGAGGATACGTCCGTTGCCCGCGATGATCTCGGTCTCGGGGCCGATCACCAGGTCGGGGTGGACACCGTCCATGGTGTCGGGGTTGCCCGCCTTGCCGATGCCGGTGATCCGGCCGTCACGGATACCGAGGTCGGCCTTGACGACCCCCCAGTGGTCGACGATCACGGCCCCGGTGATCACGGTGTCCGGAGTGCCGTCGGCCCGCGTGGCGCGGGACTGCCCCATGGACTCGCGGACGACCTTGCCGCCCCCGAACACCGCCTCGTCCCCGGCGCGTCCGGGACCGCCGGCCCGGTCCTCCTCGATCTCGATCAGCAGATCGGTGTCGGCCAGCCGGATCCGGTCACCGGTGGTCGGACCGAACAGATCGGCGTACTTGGCCCGCGAGATCTCAGTCATCGAGGCCCCCCACGCTCCCGGTCCCACCGGCCACCGTCCCGCCGACCGCAGTCCCACCGGCCACGGTCCCACCAGCCGCCGCCCCACCGGCCACGGTCCCACCAGCGGCGGTCCCACCGACCGCCGTCCCACCAGCCACGGTCCCACCAGCGGCCGTCCCACCGACCGCCGTCCCACCAGCCGCCGTCCCACCAGCCGCCGTCCCATCCACAGCGGTGTCCGGGGCGACACCGGTGTCCGGGCGAGCCGCGTCCAGCGGACCCCCCGTCTCCCCGCGCAGCCCCGGCACGATCCGGGCCCCGGCCAGCGGTACGAGGGTCACCTCGACCGGGATGCCGGGCTCGAAGCGGACGGCGGTGCCCGCGGGAACGTCGAGACGGGTGCCGTACGCGGCGGCCCGGTCGAACTCCAGCCCGGGGTTGGCCTCGGCGAAGTGGTAGTGGGAGCCGACCTGGACGGGCCGGTCGGCGAGGTTGCGCACGGTCAGCCGGGTGGTGGGCCGCCCCTCGTTGCAGACGACCGGGTCCTCGGCGAAGAGGATCTCTCCGGGGATCATCGCCGCCCCCTCAGACGATCGGGTCATGGACGGTGACGAGCTTGGTGCCGTCCGGGAAGGTGGCCTCGACCTGCACCTCGTGGATCATCTCCGGCACCCCGTCCATCACATCGTCCCGGGTGAGCACCGTCCGCCCGGACGCCATGAGTTCGGCGACGGTCCGGCCGTCCCGGGCGCCTTCGAGCAGATGGGAGGTGAGGAGGGCGACCGCCTCCGGATGGTTGAGCCGCAGTCCACGGGCCCGGCGCCGCTCGGCCACGTCGGCGGCCACATGGATCAGCAGCCTCTCCTGCTCGTGCGGGGTCAGTTGCATGTCGCACCTCACATCCTCGCTCCGGGCCGTTCGGGGTCCGGTGGCCGTGGCCACCCAGGAAACACCAGGTGGCGTGCAGGGAGGCTAATTGCGGTGCGTTTCGGCCGCGTTAACCGTCATACGATCCGGCGGCGGGCGGAGCCGGGCGCTCAGCCCTCCTTCCCGGTGGGCCGGATGGTCATGAGGGCCCGCAGCCCGTCACTGAGCATCTCCTCGCACACCCCGCCGAACATGGCGTGCTGGGCGGCGAAGCCCTGGACGAGGGCGAGCAGCGTACGGGCCATGGCCTCCACGTCGGCGTCCTCGGGCATCAGCCCGGCCGCCTGGTAGTGGGCCCCGATGGTCGCCCAGGCGGCGCGGATACGGGCCACACCGGGTTCGACGATCGCCGCGAGTTCGTCGTCGCGCAGGGTCTCGGTCCACACCTGGATCATCAGCCGGGGGAAGATCCACTCGCCGTTCACGGTGTCCGGGCGCAGCCGCTGCATCCGGGTCACGATCCGCGGGATCAGCACGTCCGGGGTGGGCGGCGGCTGCTCCGCCGCCGCCTCCTCGTACAGATCGAGAGCGTCTTCGAGGACTTCGCCGACGATGGCCCCGATCAGTTCGTGCTTGCCGGTGAAGTAGCGGTAGACGGCACCGGCGGAGAGCCCGGTCTCCTTCAGCACGTCCTGCATGGACGTGGCGTGGAAGCCGCCCCGCGCGAAACAGCGCGCGGCCCCGTCGAGGATCTGGCGGCGGCGGGCGTCGAGGTGTTCCTGGGATACACGTGCCATGGCGCCAACGTAAAACGAACGTTCCTTCTTGACAAGCCCGACCCAGGGCGCGCACGGTGGTGTCATCAAAAACGAACGATCCTTCTTTTTACGACCCGCCCGGTGCCGCCGACCGGCCCGGCGCCCGTCCAAGGGATGTCCGCATGTCCTCCACCACCACCCACCCACCGCAGCACCAGCACCCGCACCAGCACCCGCACCCGCACCGCCACCTCCTCGCGGCCGTCGTGCTCGTCCCGGTGATCGCCGCGCTGGCGCTCGTGGCCTTCGCCTGGCCCGCCGCCCGGATCGCGCCCCGCGAGCTGCCCGTGGGAGTGGCCGGACCCGCCGCCGCCACCGCCCCGCTGGAACAGCGGCTGTCGGCCGAGGAGGGCGCGTTCGAGATCCACCGGTACGCCGACGCGTCCGCCGCACGCCAGGCGGTCGAGGACCGTACGGTCTACGGGGCGTTCGTGGTCACGCCCGCGGGACCTGAGCTGCTGATCGCGTCGGCGGGCGGCCCGGCGGTCGCCCAGTTGCTCCAGCAGGCGGCGACCCAGCTGACGGCGGCCGACGGCACGCCGGTGACCACCGTCGACGTGGTTCCGGCGCCCGCCGCCGACCCGCGCGGGTCGGCACTCGCCGCCAGCGTGCTGCCGATGGCCCTGGCGGGTATGGCGGCGGGCGCGGTGATCACCCTCCTCGGGCTGCGCGGCGCGTACGCGGTGGCCGCGCTGGTCGGCTCGGCGGCGCTGGTCGGTGTCGTCGCGACCGCCGTGGCGCACAGCTGGCTGGAGGTGCTCACCGGGAACTGGTGGGCCGAGGCCGGCGTGCTGGGGCTGTCCGTGCTCGCGGTGAGCGCCGCCGTCGCCGGGCTGTCCGCGCTGGTCGGCCGGGCCGGAATGGGAGTGGCCGCGGCGGTGATGATGCTGCTCGGCAACCCCTTCTCCGGCGCGGGTTCCGCCCCGGAACTGCTGCCCGAGCCCGCCGGGACCATCGGGCAGTGGCTGCCGCCGGGCGCCGGGACCTCGCTGCTGCGCTCGGTGGCGTACTTCGACGGCGCGGGCGCGGTCGGCCCCGCCCTGACCCTCACCTGGTGGGCGGTACTCGGTCTGGGCGCCGTCGCCCTGGGCACCGCGCTGAAGTCACGGGCCGCGAGGGAGGAGCGTCCGGCCGAACGCGAACCGGCACTGACCGGCTGACGGGCTGACGGGCTGACGGGCTGACGGGCTGACGGTCCCGGACACCGCACAGGGCACGGTTCCCGCAAGGGACCCGTGCCCTTCTCGTTCCACTTCTTCGCGGCTCCCCCCGGGCCCGCTACACCGGATTCGGCCCCCGGTGCTCGGCGACGATGCCGAAGCGCCGGTGCTCGGGCGCCGCGGCGGGGGCGACCTCGCGCACGGCCGCCACGGAGCCGATGACCTGCTCCCCGGCGCCCCCGGCGGTCCCCTCGACCTCGTCGAGCGCCTCCAGTCGCGCCAGGTCGGCGGCGGACACCAGGGCGACCAGCGGCTTGCCGTGCCGGGTCACCACCACGCGCTCACCGCCGTAGACCACCTGGTTGATCAGTTCCGCCAGCTCGGCCCGTGCTCGGGTCACCGGAATCTCATAGGCCATGCCCCCAGCTTACGGAGCGGAGCCGGGAGGCGAGAGGCGGAGGCGAGGCGCCCCGGGCCGGGACGAGGGCCGGGACGAGGGCCGGGACGAGGGCCGGGACGAGGGCCGGGACGAGGGCCGGGACAAAGGAACGTACGTCCTGTACATTTTTTACAGAGACGGCGGCGCGCCGAGCACGCACGCCGTCCCCCAGGGCCGCCCTACCCCACCCGTCGACCACCGCATCTCCCGAGGAGGCGTTCGTCATGGACCGCCCGTCCGCCCGACATGTCCTGCCCGAGTTCACCGAGCGCACCGGCTACGGGCACCGGACCCTCGATCCCTACGGGAAGCTGCTGGAGGAGCGGATCGTCTTCCTGGGCACGCCCGTGGACGACATCGCGGCCAATGACGTGATGGCCCAGTTCATGCATCTGGAGTACCAGGACCCGGACCGGGACATCTCGCTCTACATCAACTCCCCCGGCGGCTCGTTCAGCGCGATGTCCGCGATCTACGACACGATCCACTTCGTGCGCTGCGACGTGGAGACGATCTGTCTGGGGCAGGCCGGCGCGATGGCGGCGGTGCTGCTGGCGGCCGGGACGCCCGGGAAGCGGCTGACCCTGCCGGGCGCGCGGATCGTGGTCCACCAGCCGTCGCTGCCCGAGCCGATCGAGGGCCAGACCAGCGATCTGGCGATCCAGGCGGCGGAGCTGTCCCGGGTCCGCGACCGCCTGGAGGAGATGCTCGTACGCCACACCGGGCGCGCCCGTCACCTGGTGAGCGCCGACATCGAGCGGGACAAGGTGCTCACCGCGCCGCAGGCGCTGGAGTACGGCCTGGTCGACCGGGTCGTCGGCAGCCGCAAGGCGACGGGCGGGAGGTGAGCCGGGGATGCTGCCGCCCGAGATCCCGCCGCTGCCCGCGCTGACCCGCGCGGAGGGCGAGCTGATCGACCGTTATCTGGAGGCGGCCGATCTGCTGGGCCGGATCAATCCGGCCCGGCACGGCGACACCTATGGGGCGCTGCGGGCCGCGCAGGCGCTGGTCGCCAAGGCGGTGCTGCTGCGGGACGCGCTCGCGCTGATGCACCACCGGGGCGAGTCGGAACTGTCGGCGGCGACCCTCGCGCGGGCGCTGCGCGTGCTGGACGGCGAGCGCCGTACCGCGCGGGTCTGTCTGCCCCCGCGCTCCGACGGCTGAGGCGCCGGGCGTCCGGGGCGGCACACCGGACGCCTACTCGGAATGCCTGACTCCGGTGTCAAACGGACCAAATGGATTACGTCCGTTCGGCGTATCGGATGGTCATTTTGCCGACCCGGCACGCTTGCCCAACGCGCCCCCAGGACGGTGTTTGGAACGGCTCCGCCGCTGGTCCGGGGCGTGGGCGCCGACTGACACGCGTCGCCTTCCCTGGATGTCCACCCGAACGGGTGAGTGGTGAGTAACGCCACAAATACTCGGTTCCGTTGGGATTTTCGGACACGCGTAGGTGAAGATCCCTGACTGACGACAAGACCCCGCCACCGCGGCGGGGCGGTCCGGGCGGACGCCGAATCCTGCCGCCGCCCGGATGCCCGGTCGACAGGAGTGGATCGGCAGGAGTGGAGGACCCAGGTACGACGGGTCGCCGGAGCGCAGTTCGGCTTCGAGCGGTCCTTGGGGTGAAGCCGCCTTCGGGCGGCCGGGCAACTTCGCCAGCCCGAATCCGACAGGTCATCCTTCACAGGCGGCTGACGAAGGGTTGCGCATGACCGCGCTCAATCGTGTCCCGTCCCTGATGGCCCGTGCCGGTACGGCATCGGCACTGACGCTCGCCGCGGTGGGCGGCAGCGTGGTGGTCCCGGGCCTCGCCCCGGAGGCTTCGGCCGCCACACACGCGACCAAGGCACTCCAGGTGGCCGCCTCCAAGAAGGGAGCGCCCTACAAGTGGGGGGCGACCGGACCCAGTCGGTTCGACTGCTCGGGGCTTACGCTCTACGCCTTCAAGAAGGCCGGCAAGAAGCTGCCGCGTACGGCCGCCCAGCAGTACAACAAGACGAAGCACATCTCCGCCGGTAGCCGCAAGTCCGGTGACCTGGTGTTCTTCCACTCCGGTTCGAACATCTACCACGTAGGGATCTACGCCGGTAAGGGCAAGATCTGGCACTCGCCGAAGTCCGGTGACGTGGTGCGGCTCCAGAAGATCTGGACCAAGAGTGTCTGGTACGGGCGCGTGAAGTGACCATGAAATGACCGTGTAGCGACGGTGACGGTCCGAGGTGGCCCCTGCGGGGCGGTGACGGCGTGTCTGACGCCCTGTCACCGCCGGGGCCGCCTCCGGCCGGTCGGGGCCACCGCGGGGCCGTCTGCGGCCGTTGTGGCGGCTCGCTCCGCGGAAACGTTTCCTGCGGGGGGCGGGAAACTGGATGCGGAGGGTACGCGTCATGGCTCCTGCTGCCCCGCCGTGGTCACCGGGCGGGCCGGGGCCGACCAGGGAAGCTCGATCGAGACCGTCTTGCCGCCTTCGGGTGTGGCCCGGACTCTCAGCTTCCCGCCGCACTCGGCGGCCAGCCAGCGGATGATGACCAGCCCGCGCCCGTTGTCCTGCTGCACCGCGGCCGGAAGCCGCTTGGGGAACCGCGGATGACTGTCCGTCACCCCGATCCGCAACTGCTCGTCACGCGCCAGTTCCAGGTCCACCGTGAAGGTGGGCGACTGTCCGAACGTGTGCTGTACGGCGTTGGTGGCCAGTTCCGAGACGATGAGCCGGACGCTGTCCGCGAGGTCCGTGTCCGCCGGCAGACCCCATTCGACGAGGGTGTCGACCGCGTAGCCGCGGGCCGCGGAGACCGAGGCGGCATCGCTCGGCAGAGTGACGGACGCTTCCAGATGATCTGCCATGGCGAGGTCGTCCCTTTCCCACGGGACCGCGGTCCGACACGGAGGCGGAAGGTTCGAGTACGGTCCCGGACTGGTGCTACATCGCCCAGCCTGCCACTAGTGCGCCGGTCCAGGTGGCGATCCACCAAGATATGCATATATCTGTCGCTCAATGCGGTGAACTCTGCGACGGCAGAGCGTATTTGGGCGGCCCGGAAGGAGTAAGGAGTAGCCCATGCAGCACGGTCCCGTGGTGCGCCGCCGGAAGCTGGGCGCGGAATTGCGCGCGCTGCGCACCCGTGCGGGGCTCACCAGTGGTGAGGCGGCCGGTCTGGTCGGCTGGCACCAGTCGAAGGTCAGCCGGATCGAGACCGGTGCGAGCGGGGTGAAACCGGCCGATGTCCGGTTACTGCTGGACGCGTACGGCGTCGAGGACCCCGATCTGCGGGAGCTGCTGCTGGTGCTGGCCGGCTCGGAGGAGGGCGGACGGCACCACTGGTGGCACGCCTACCGCGGGGTGCTGCCGCCGACGTACCGGGACTTCATCAGCCTGGAGTCGCAGGCCACCGCCATGCGCACGCTGGAGACCTCGGTGATTCCGGGGCTGCTCCAGACCCGGGAGTACGCCCGCGCGGTGACCCGGGCGGCCGTCGAGGGACTGGAGGACGAGCGGCTGGACACGCTGGTGGAGGTGCGGCTGGCCCGGCAGGACGTGCTGCGGGCGCATCCGCCGCTGGAGCTGAGCGCGGTGCTGGACGAGGCGGTGCTGCGGCGGGAGGTGGGCGGACCCGCGGTGATGGCCCGTCAGCTGTCACGACTGGCGGAGGCGGCGCGGCTGCCGCAAGTACGGCTCCAGGTGCTGCCGTTCTCCGCCGGTGCGCATATCGGGGTGACGGGTCCTTTCGTTATCTTCTCGTTTTCGCGCACTTCCGATCTGGATGTGGTTGTTCTGGACCACATGACGAGTAGCCTCCATCTGGAACGGAAAGAAGACCTAGTGGCCTACAGCGAGTCGTTCCGTACCCTTCAGCACCACGCGCTTTCACCCGCGGACTCGCTGGATTTCATCGCCGGGATAAGTGACGGCTCATATGGCGCATAGGGAGGCACCATGACCGCACTGCCTCGACACGTCCCCTCCACCGACCGACTGCACGGAGTGCGGTGGCTGCGCAGCAGCTACAGCACCGGCGCGAACAACTGCGTCGAGACGGCCCGACCGCCCCGCGGCCCCTGGGCCGGACTGCTCGCCGTGCGCGACTCCAAGGACCCGTCCGGGCCCGCGCTGCTCTTCTCCACGGAGAGCTGGGCGGGATTCACGGCGGCGCTCCGCTGATCCGGAGATCTCCGCCGAAGATCTCCGCCGGTCACTGATCACGTCCGGTCCGGAGTATCACATCCGATGCGGAGGTCACGTCCATTTCGCAGATCACGTCCATTTCGCAGATGTCGTCCGATGCATGGATCACTTCTGAGGCATGGGCCACTGCCCGTATCACCGACCGTTGCCCGAATCACCGACCGTTGCCCGAATCACCGATCAATGCCCGACTCACCGGCCGTTGCCCGACTCACCAATGAATGCCCGATTCACGGATCACTGTCGATTCACGGGTCGTGACCGATGCGTGCGTCAGCATCGATTCGTGTATCAGCACCGATTCTCGGGATCATCCTTGGTTCTCGGATCATCGTTGATTCTCGGATCATCGTGATTCGCGTGGGCACTACTGATGGGCGTGGCACCGCTGACTACTGATGTACAGCGCGTCCCGAACGATCCGTTTCAATCCGGTCCGGTTCTCGCACGGGTGGTGCACGGCCGTGGTTCGCCGACTCATGGTCGCGTCTCGCCGATGATCCGGACGGCGTGTTCCAGCTGTTCCCCGGAGAGGTCCGCGCGGGCCGTCAGCCGCAGCCGCGAGATCCCGTCGGGCACGGACGGCGGGCGGAAGCAGCCCACGGCCAGCCCGGCCCCGCGGCAGTCCGCGGCCCACCGCACGGCCCCCTCCGGGGACGGTGCCCGCACCGAGACCACCGCCGCGTCCGGACGGACGGCCGTGAGGCCCCGCTCCGTCAGCCGGGCGTGGAGTTCCGCCGCCACGGCCCGCGCGCGGGCGGCCCGTCCGGGTTCCCCGACCAGCAGCCGCAGCGCCGCGAGCGCGCCGCCCGCCGCGGCCGGGGCGAGTCCGGTGTCGAAGATGAAGGTGCGGGCCGCGTTGACCAGATGGTCGATCACGGCGGCCGGTCCGAGGACCACTCCGCCCTGGCTGCCCAGCGACTTGGACAGGGTGGCCGTCACCACCACGTCCGGTGCGCCGGCGAGCCCCGCCGCGGCTGCCGCGCCCCGGCCGCCCTCGCCCAGCACCCCCAGCCCATGGGCGTCGTCCACCACGAGCCCCGCCCCGCGCTCCCGGCACGCCGCGGCCAGCTCCTTGAGGGGCGCCGCGTCGCCGTCGACCGAGAACACCGTGTCGGAGACGACGACGGCCGGTCCGTCATGGGTGCGCAGTGCCTTGCGGACCGCCTCGGGGTCGGTGTGCGGGACGACCTGGGTGGTGCCGCGCGCCAGCCGGCAGCCGTCGATGAGGGAGGCGTGGTTCCCGGCGTCGGAGACGATCAGCGTGCCGTGCGGGGCCAGCGTGGTCACGGCGGCGAGATTGGCCGCGTATCCGGAGGACAGCACGAGCGCGGCCTCGAAGCCGCAGTGGGCGGCCAGTTCGCGTTCCAGCTCGGCGTGGAGTTCGGTGCTGCCGGTGACCAGCCGGGAGCCGGTCGCGCCCGCGCCCCAGGTCCGGGCCGCCGCGGCGGCCCCCTCGGTGACCTCGGGGTGCCGGGCCAGCCCCAGGTAGTCGTTGCTCGCCAGGTCCAGCAGCGGCGAGTCGGCGGGACGCGGTCGCAGGGTCCGTACGAGTCCGGCGCGGCGGCGCGTGCGTGCCTGCTCGTCGATCCAGCCGAACGCCATGGCTCCTCCGGGGTGTGCGGGCTGCGTAGGGATCAGCCGGTGGTGATGTCTGGATCAGCCGGCGGTGACGTCGGGATCGGCTCGCGGTGATTTTGTAGGCAGTGAACAGACCCTAGCCGCACCTCCAGCCCCGCACTGTGTGGCGATACCCACACGTCCGGCGCGCCCCTTTGTACGAACTCTCCTTGGCCCCGGGCGGCTCCTTAGGACAGGATCGGCTCTCATGGACCTGCTGAACACGCTGGTGGACAAGGGGCTTCGGCGCGAGCTGCCGACCCGCGAGGAGGCCCTCGCCGTTCTCGCCACTTCCGACGACGACGTGCTCGACGTGGTGGCCGCGGCCGGGAAGGTGCGCCGCCACTGGTTCGGCCGGCGGGTGAAACTGAACTATCTCGTCAACCTCAAGTCCGGGCTCTGCCCCGAGGACTGCTCCTACTGCTCCCAGCGGCTCGGCTCCACGACCGGCATCCTCAAGTACACCTGGCTGAAGCCGGACGAGGCGACGGCCGCCGCCACCGCCGGTCTCGCGGGCGGCGCCAAGCGGGTCTGTCTGGTGGCGAGCGGACGCGGGCCCACCGACCGGGACGTCGACCGGGTCTCGCGGACCATCAAGGCCATCAAGGACGAGCACCAGGACATCGAGGTGTGCGCCTGTCTCGGACTGCTCTCCGACGGCCAGGCCGAACGGCTGCGCGAGGCGGGCGCCGACGCCTACAACCACAACCTCAACACGTCCGAGGCGACCTACGCGGACATCACGACCACCCACACCTACGCCGACCGGGTGGACACCGTGCGCAAGGCGCACGCGGCCGGGCTGTCGGCGTGCTCGGGGCTGATCGCGGGCATGGGCGAGCCGGACGAGGAACTCGTCGACGTGGTCTTCTCGCTGCGCGCCCTGGACCCCGACTCGGTGCCGGTGAACTTCCTGATCCCGGTCGAGGGCACCCCGCTGGGCACCGACTGGCATCTGACGCCGCAGCACTGTCTGCGCATCCTCGCGATGGTGCGGTTCGTCTGCCCGGACGCCGAGGTGCGGATCGCGGGCGGGCGCGAGGTCCATCTGCGCACCCTCCAGCCGCTCGCGCTGCATCTGGCCAACTCGATCTTCCTGGGCGACTACCTCACCACCGAGGGCCAGGCGGGCAAGGCCGACCTGGAGATGATCGCCGACGCCGGATTCGAGGTGGAGGGCGCGGACGAGGTGACCCTTCCGGAGCACCGGGCGGCGCCGGGCGGGGACATGTGCGGCTCCTCCGAGGAGGCCGGGTGCGGGGGACATGGGGGCGGCGGCTGCGGGTCGGCGGCTGAGGCGCCTGTGGGGCAGGCGGCGCCCGGTGAGGTCCGTACGGACCTGGTCGCGGTGCGGCGGCGTGGCGCGGGAACGGATCTCGCCCCCAATGCCTGAGCCCGGCGTGTCCGAGCTGCTGGAGCTGGACCGGCGACATGTGTGGCATCCCTACGGGCCGATGCCGGGCCTGGTGGAGCCGCTGGTGGTGGAGTCGGCGAGCGGGGTGCGGCTGCGGCTGGCGGACGGTTCGGGCGAGCTGGTCGACGGCATGTCCTCGTGGTGGTCGGCGATCCACGGCTACCGGCACCCGGTGCTCGACGAGGCGGTGCGTGGGCAGCTGGACCGGATGAGCCATGTGATGTTCGGCGGGCTCACCCACGAGCCCGCCGTACGGCTCGCGAAGCTGCTGGTCGATATCGCGCCGGACGGTCTGGAGCATGTGTTCCTGGCCGACTCCGGATCGGTGTCGGTGGAGGTCGCGGTGAAGATGTGCCTCCAGTACTGGCGCTCGCTGGGCCGCCCGGCGAAGCAGCGGCTGCTGACCTGGCGCGGCGGCTACCACGGCGACACCTGGAACCCGATGTCGGTGTGCGACCCCGAGGGCGGGATGCACGAGCTGTGGAGCGGGGTGCTGCCGCGCCAGGTGTTCGCGGACGCCCCGCCCACCGAGTACGACGAGACGTACGCCGACCAGCTGCGCGAGACCGTCGCCCGGCACGCCGCCGAGGTGGCCGCGGTGATCGTGGAGCCGGTGGTGCAGGGCGCGGGCGGGATGCGGTTCCACTCCCCCGGCTATCTCCGGGTGCTGCGCGAGGCGTGCGACGCGCACGACGTGCTGCTGGTGTTCGACGAGATCGCCACCGGGTTCGGCCGTACGGGCGCGCTGTTCGCGGCGGAGCACGCGGCCGTGACACCGGATGTGATGTGCCTGGGCAAGGCGCTGACCGGCGGCTACCTGACGCTGGCGGCGACGCTCTGCACCGCGCGGGTGGCGGCCGGGATCTCCCGGGGCGAGGTGCCGGTACTGGCGCACGGGCCGACGTTCATGGGCAATCCGCTGGCGGCGGCGGTCGCCCGCGCCTCGGTCGAACTGCTGCTCGCCCAGGACTGGCGGGCGGAGGTCGAGCGGATCGAGACGGGGCTCCGCGCGGCACTGGCCCCGGCGGCGGAGCTGCCCGGGGTACGGGACGTCCGGGTCCTCGGGGCGATCGGGGTGGTCCAGCTCGACCGGCCGGTGGACATGCGCCGGGCGACGGCGGCGGCCGTACGGGAGGGCGTCTGGCTGCGCCCGTTCCGGGATCTGGTCTACACGATGCCGCCGTATGTCACGGACGACATGGATGTGGCACGGATCGGCCGCGCGGTGTGCGCGGCGGCACGGGAGGGCTGAGATGGCGGTACTGGTGATCACCGGGACCGGTACGGAGATCGGCAAGACGGTCGCGACCGCGGCCATCGCCGCCACCGCGCGGGCCGCGGGCCGCTCGGTGGCGGTCCTGAAGGCCGCGCAGACGGGCCTGCGACCGGACGAGACCGGGGACGCGGACGAGGTGCGACGGCTCGCGGGGGACGTGACGGCGGCCGAACTCGCCCGCTATCCGGAACCGCTGGCGCCCGCGACGGCCGCGCGCCGGGCCGGTCGGGCGCCCGTGCACCCGGCCGACATCGCGGAGGCCGCCGCCAAGCTGGCCACGGAGCACGATCTGGTGCTGGTCGAGGGGGCGGGCGGGCTGCTGGTCCGGTTCGACCCGGCGGGCGGCACGCTGGCCGACGCCGCCGGGCTGCTGGACGCGCCGGTGGTGATCGTGGCCGCCGCGGGCCTCGGCACGCTCAACACCACCGAGCTGACGGCGCGTGAGCTGCGGGGGCGGGGGCTGGCGCCGCTGGGGGTCGTCATCGGCAGCTGGCCGGACGCGCCCGATCTGGCCGCGCGCTGCAATCTGGCGGACCTGCCGGACGTGGCGGGCGCCCCCTTGCTGGGCGCGCTCCCGGCGGGGTCCGGGGCGCTCCCGCCGGACGCGTTCCGCGCGAAGGCGCCGCATTGGGTGGCGCCCCGGCTGGACGGCACGTGGGACGGGGAGGCGTTCCGGGTGCGGGAGGGGCCGGGGCGGCGGGGGTAGGCGGCCGGAGGTAGGCGGCCGGAGGTAGGCGGCCGGAGGTAGGCGGCCGGAGGTAGGCGGCCGGAGGTAGGCGGCCGGAGGTAGGCGGCTTCGAGGAGTACAGGGCTCTGAGGGCCAGGGGGCTTCGAGGGGCGGAGGGCTCGAGGGGCGCCGGGCTCTGAGAGGCAGGGGGCTCTGAGAGGCAGGCGCTGGGGGCGTGTTCCGGCCGGGGCATATGCCGGTTGGCCGATGTCCACCCGTCGGTGCGGAGTGGGGCGCGTGCGGCGCGGGGTCGCGCGGGGACAATCGGCGTAACGTCCGCCGGTGAAGGAGGTCCCATGGCGCCACGGTCCCCGAAGACCTGCGGCGACGCCGTGCACCATCCGGTGTTCGCCCGCTACTACGCCCGGCTCAGCGTCAGCGCCGAGACCCGGATGGGCCTGGCCGGGGTGCGTGACCGGCTGCTCGCCGGGCTGTCCGGGCGGGTCCTGGAGGTCGGCGCGGGCAACGGGCTCAACTTCGGCCACTATCCGCACACGGTCTCCGAGGTCGTCGCCGTCGAACCGGAGCGGGTGCTGCGGCGACTCGCCGTGGACGCCGCGCTGCGCGCCACCGTGCCGGTCGACGTGGTGCCGGGCGTGGCGGAGGCGCTGCCGGTCAAGAGCGAGGGCTTCGACGCCGTGGTGCTGTCGCTGGTCCTGTGCAGCGTGCGGGATGTGCAGCGGTCGCTGCGCGAGGTACGCCGGGTGCTGCGGCCGGGCGGTGAGGTGCGGTTCTTCGAGCACGGCAGGGGCGGGGGCTCGCTCATGCGGTCCGTGCAGCGGGCCCTGGACGGCACACTGTGGCCGCGCCTCAACGGCGGCTGTCATCTGTCCCGCGACCCGGTGGAGGCCCTGCGTGGGGCGGGGTTCGACCTGGGCCCCTACCGGCGGGTCCTGATGCCGGAGAAGGGACCCGTGCTCCCTGCGTCGTTCTGCTCCCTGGGCATGGCGTGGCGACCGCTGTCCGACACGCGGGTGGGGTGACGAGGCACCAGGGTGACCGGCCGGGGCCGGGTCCTTTGGGACCGGGTCCATCGGGGCCGGGTCCGTTGAGGTCGTCCCCGGAGACCAGGGCGTGTCCAAGGGACCCGGCCGTCGTGTCACGCGCTCCAGCGGCGCAGCTCCCGCGCGATGTCCTGTACGCCCGCCGCACCGTCCTTGACCAGACGGGCCAGGTCGCGCACCTGCTCGGGCGAGGTGGCGACCTTGACGCCGCTGGCGACGAGATAGGCGTAGGCGACGGCACAGGCGAACAGGGCGTTGTTGCGCTCCAGCGCGGGCACGTGCAGCAGCAACTGGAGCAGGGCGGCGGCACGGTCGTACGGCGTGTCGTAGACGGGGACGTCGAATATCTCGGCCTGATGGCGGGCGACCGCGGCGACGAGGGCGCCCCAGTCGGTGACCTGGGGGTCCCCCGGTGTCTTCTGTTCGGCGAGCATCAGCAGCCAGGCGAGATCGATCCTGAGGTCGTTCAACGGCTCAGCGGCGCCCGTCGAACTCTTCGGTGAACACGGACTCGTACTGCTTCATGAAGTCGGCGGCGGCCTCCACGAAGGTCTGGCCGACCTCCCCGGTGTCCTGTCTGACCAGCTCCTCGATGTAGCGGTTCACGCTCATCCCGCGGGCCAGGGCACGTTCCCGGGCGGCACGGGCGGTGTCCTCGTCCACCCGGACATTCAGCTGGGTCTTCGCCATGGGTCGACGCTAGCGCCGATGTGCTAGCGGCGGCAAGGGCGGACGGGTCAGGCAGCCGGGCGCCGGGCTCCACCCGGGGGTGGAGCGCAGGTCGGAACTTCGGAGGGATACCGGGTGTGCCGGGGCTCACATAGGCTCCGGGGCGGCAAGGGCTCTGCGATTCCCGCTGCAAGTCCCTTCCCCGCAAGGAGAGTTCATGTCGCGTCCCGGTCGTGATCCCCGTCCCGATCCCCTAGCCCGCCCCCTCCCCCATCCCCTCTCTGATCCCCGTCCCGATGCCTCCACCGGCTCACCGCCCGGTCGGCAGCACCGGCCCTTCCGTTTCGGTGTCAATCTGATGCGTCCGGCGCCCGCCGCCGAGTGGCAGGACACCTGCCGCCGCGCCGAGGCACTCGGGTACGACGTGCTCCTCGTCCCCGACCACCTCGGTATGCCCGCCCCCTTCCCGGCGCTGGTCGCGGCGGCGCAGGCGACGACCCGTCCGCGGGTCGGCACCTTCGTGCTGAACACCGGTTTCTGGAATCCGGCGCTGCTGGCCCGCGAGGTGGCCACCACGGACGCGCTCACGGGCGGTCGGCTGGAGCTGGGCCTGGGCACCGGATACATACAGGCGGAGCACGACTCGGCCGGGCTGCCGTTCGGCTCCCCGGGCGAGCGGGTGGACCACCTGCGCGGCACCATCGAGGAGCTGACCAAGCTGCTGGGCTCCGAGGAGCACGCCCCCGCGCCGGTGCAGCGCCCCCGGCCGCCGCTGCTGATCGGCGCCAACGGCGACCGGATGCTGCGGCTGACCGCCGAGCACGCGGACATCGCGGCGTTCACCGCCGCCCGGCCGAATCCGGGCAGCACCACGGGCGAGCTGCTGCCCCTGACCCCGGAGGAGCTGGACGAGCGGGTCGCCCGGTTCGGGGAGCTGACGAAGGACCGCGCGGCACCGGCCGAGCTGAATCTGCTGGTCCAGCTGGTCGCCGTCACCGACGATCCCGAGCGGGCCCTCGCCCCGCTGCTGGAGCGCCGCCCGGACATCACGCTGGAAGCGGCGCTGGCGATGCCGACCCTGCTGCTGGGCACGGTGGAGCAGCTCGTGAAGGGGGTCCGGGGACTGCGGGAACGGTACGGGTTCTCGTATCTGACCGTGCTGGAGCCGTCGATGGAGGCGTTCGGAGCGGTGATCGCGGAGCTGCGCCGGGAACCGGGCGCGGAGCCGGGACCGGCCGGTACGGAGCCGGGACCGGCAGGCAGGGGGTTCGGACCGGCCGGCACGGAGTCCGGACCCGTGGACCCGCGACCCGGACCGGCGGACCCGGAAGCCAGACCAGCAGACCCGGCCCCCGGACCGGCAGACCCGGCCCCCGGACCGGCGGACCCGGAGCCTGGCAGAGCGTGACCGCCGTGTCCGGATACCGGAAACCGGTTAGGCACCACCCGGATCGCGTGCTGTGATCACCGCCATGAACGAAGTGCACATACGGCCCGCCGGTCCCGCCGATCTCGACGCGGTGCTGGCCTTCTGGAAGACCGCCGCCGAGGGGACCAGCATCAGTGACGACCGGTCGGGGGTGGAGCGGCTGATCGGCCGTGACCCCGAGTCACTGGTGCTGGCCGAGACCGGCGGCGAGCTGGTGGGCACGGTGATCGCCGGTTTCGACGGCTGGCGGTGCCATCTGTACCGGCTGGCGGTGCACCCGGAGCACCGGCGCCAGGGCATCGGATCGGCACTGCTGGCCGCCGCCGAGGAGCGGTTCACGGCACTGGGGGGCCGCCGCGGGGACGCGATGGTGCTGACCGACAATGAGCGAGCCCATCATGCGTGGCGGGCTGCGGGGTACGCGCCGCAGGAGGCGTGGCGGCGCTGGGTGAAGTCGCTCACATCCTGACCCCTTTGCCCCTCCTTTACGATTGAGGCACACTTCGGTTTCCCCATGACGCCCTGAGGCCCTGTCGCCGCGGCGCTGTCGTGGCCGAACCCCGGAGCTCGACTTCAGCACTTCAAGAAAGGTGTGAGCGTCCACCGTGGACGAACCTCCCAGTAGCCGGTACGCCGGCTGCCGTCCTTCCCGACATCGCGCGAACCTCCTGGCCCTGTCCGATCCTGGGACGGAGGTGAACCGATGACCGAGGTGCTCCTGCTGCTGGTGGCGATTCTGCTGTCACTGGCGTGCGGTGCCTTCGTCGCCGCCGAGTTCTCGCTCACCACCGTCGAGCGGGGCGAGCTGGAGCGGGCCGTGGAGCGCGGCGAGCGGGGTGCGTCCGGCGCCCTCAAGGCCGTACGGAATCTGACGTTCCAGCTCTCCGGTGCCCAGCTCGGCATCACCGTGACCAATCTGGTCGTCGGGATGCTGGCCGAGCCGTCCATCGCCCGGCTGATCGCCGGTCCGCTGCGCTCGATCGGGGTCTCCGGCTCCGCCGCCTCGTCCCTCGCCCTGGTGCTCGGTACGGCGCTGTCGACCGTGTTCCTGATGGTCGTCGGCGAGCTGGTGCCCAAGAACTGGGCGATCTCCTCCCCGCTGGCGGTGGCCAAGTACGTGGCCACGCCCCAGCGCTGGTTCACGGCGCTGTTCCGGCCGTTCATCACACATCTGAACAACACGGCGAACCGGATCGTGCGCCGGTTCGGCATCGAGCCCGCCGAGGAGCTGGCCTCCGCGCGCGGACCGCAGGAGCTGGCCGCGCTGGCCCGGCACTCCGCCAAGGAGGGCGCGCTGGAGGCCGACACGGCCGAGCTGTTCGTGCGCACGCTGAACCTGGCCGATCTGACCGCGGAGAACGTGATGACACCGCGTGTCCAGGTGGTCGCCCTGGAGGCACAGGCGACCTGCGAGGACGTGGCGAACGCGACGCGGGCGACCGGTCTGTCCCGGTTCCCGGTGTACCGGGGCAACCTGGACTCGGTGGTCGGCACCGCGCACATCAAGGACGTGCTGGCGGTGCCCGCCGACCGGCGCCCGCGCACCCCGGTGGCCGAGCTGATGCGCGAGCCGCTGCTGGTGCCGGAGTCGCTCACCGTGGACCGGCTCCTGGACCGGCTCTCCGGCAAGCGCACGATGGCCGTCGTCATCGACGAGTACGGCGGTACGGCGGGGGTCGCGACGCTGGAGGACATCGTCGAGGAGGTCGTCGGCGAGGTGCGGGACGAGCACGACCCGCAGGAGACCCCCGACCTCGCCCCGGCCGGGCTGGACGACGAGGGGCACCATCTGTTCTCGGCGGACGGCGCGGCCCGGATCGACCAGCTCGCCCGGGTCGGGCTGCGCGCCCCGGAGGGCCCGTACGAGACGCTCGCCGGGCTGGTGGCGACCGAGCTGGGCCGGATTCCGGAGGACGGCGACTCCGTGGAGGTGACCGGCTGGCGGCTGGACGTGCTGGACGCCTCGGGGCGCCGCGCGGCCCGGGTGCTGCTGCACGCCCCGCTGCCGGGGACGCGTGACGAGGACGAGGAGGAGGCGCGATGACCGCCGTACAGCTGCTGATCGGTCTCGCGACCCTGGTGGTGAACGCGTTCTTCGTCGGTGCCGAGTTCGCGCTGATCTCGGTGCGCCGCTCGCAGATCGAGCCGCACGCCGAGCAGGGCGACCGGCGCGCCAAGCGGGTCCTGTGGGGCTTGCAGCATGTCTCCGCGCTGATGGCGGCGGCGCAGCTCGGCATCACCCTGTGCACCCTGGTGCTCGGTGTGGTCGCGGAGCCGGCCATCGAGCATCTGCTGGAGCCGGTGTTCCACGCGGTGGGTGTGCCGGAGGGCGCGGGCCACGTGGTGTCGTTCGTGATCGCGCTGACGCTGGCCACGTATCTGCACATGCTGCTGGGCGAGATGGTGCCGAAGAACATCGCGCTGGCCGAGCCGGTGCGCAGCGCGCTGGTGCTGGGTCCGCCGCTGGTGGCGCTGGCACGGGCCCTGCGGCCGGTGATCTTCACCATCAACGCGTTCGCCAACACCTTGCTGAAGCTGCTGAGGGTGGAGACGAAGGACGAGGTCACGGCCACGTTCTCGGACGACGAGCTGGCCCGTCTGGTGCGCGACTCCGGCGCCGCCGGGCTGATCGACGACCGGGCGCTGGAGCGGCTGCACGACGCGCTGGAGCTGGGCCGCAGACCGGTGAACGACGTGGTGATGCCGCTGGAGCGAGTCACCTACGCGCGGGTCGGGGTCACCCCGGAGGAGCTGGAGCGGCTGTCGGCGGAGTCGGGGTTCTCCCGCTTCCCGGTGGTCGACGAGGGCCGTCGGATCGTGGGCTATCTCCATGTGAAGGACGCGCTGGACGCCTCTCCGCGCGAGGAGCCGTTCCGGCTGCGGGACATGCGGGCCATCGCCCGGGTACGGCAGTCCACGCCGCTGGACGATGTGCTGACCGCGATGCGGGGCAGCCGGACGCATCTGGCGGCGGTGCTCGGGGAGGACGGCCGGCTGGCCGGGCTGGTGACCATGGAGGACGTGCTGCGGGAGCTGTTCGCCCAGCACGCGTAGCCCGTCACGGGAGGCGGGGTGCCGCGGGGCGGCGGGGTGCCGCGGGGCGGCGGGGTGCCACGGGGCGGTGGGGTGCGGCGAGGCGGCCGAGGGAGGGGACCGACCGGCGGGTATGCGCCTCGGGATACCATTTCTGCCGTCATGCAGACGAACCCCGCCTCCCCGGCCCCCGTTCCCGTTCCTTCCTACTCCAGCCTGGTCGCCGTCGGTGACTCGTTCACCGAGGGCATGTCGGATCAGCTGCCCGACGGCTCCTACCGGGGCTGGGCCGATCTGCTGGCGGCCCGTATGGCCGCCGCGGTGCCGGGTTTCCGGTACGCCAATCTCGCGGTGCGCGGCAAGCTGATCGGGCAGATCGTCGATGAGCAGGTGGACGTGGCCGCGTCGATGGGCGCGGAGGTGATCACCCTGGTCGGCGGTCTCAACGACACCCTGCGGCCGTCGTGCGACATGGGCCGGGTGCGCGGTCTGCTCACCGAGGCCGTGGAGCGGCTGGCGCCGTCCTGCGAGCAGCTGGTGCTGATGCGCAGCCCGGGTCGCCGGGGGCCGGTCCTGGAGCGGTTCCGGCCGCGTATGGAGGAGCTGTTCGACTGTGTCGAGGACCTCGCCGCCCGCCATGGCGCACTGGTCGTCGATCTGTACGGCGCCCCGTCGCTGGCCGATCCGCGGCTCTGGGACGTGGACCGGCTGCATCTGACGGCCGAGGGCCACCGCCGGGTCGCGGAGGCCGTCTGGCAGACGCTCGGGCATCCGCCGGAGGACCCGCAGTGGCGTACTCCGGTCCCGCCGTCGGCGCCGCCCGCGTGGGCCGCCCGGCGGGTCGCCGATCTGCGGTTCACCCGGCGGCATCTGCTGCCCTGGATCGGCCGCCGGCTCACCGGCCGCTCGTCCGGCGACGGCCGCGCGGCGAAACGCCCGGAGCTGCTTCCGTACGACGGCGTGTAACGGCACCTGTGCGGGGTCGCCCGTGGGGGACGCCGGTCAGTGCGGCGCCCCCACGGGCGGGACGCGTCCGGTCCCGCAACCGGACGTGCCGGGGACGGGGAGCGGGCACCGGTGGTGACCGGCCCGGCCCCCGTCGCCGTACGAGGCCCCCGCGACGGCGGCTGCCGGTGCCGTCGCCCTCGTACGGCGATCCCCCCGTATGAGCGGGCCGCCCGATCGGGGACGGGCGGCCCGGTCGTCGTACGACCGGGTCAGTCGTCGTACGACAGTCCGTGGCCCGCGGGGAAGAGGGTGCGGGTCGGGTCGTCGGCGCGCTGGATCGGGACCGGGAGTTTGCCGCGCGGGTCGACCCGGCCGGCGATGACCCGGGCGGCGGCGCGCAGTTCGGCCGCGGTCCAGCAGTAGGTGGCCAGGGCCGCCTTGACGCCGCTGAGCTGGGCGATGTCGTACGGGTTGCGTACGGCGAGGTTGATCACCGGGATGCCGGTGGCGACCAGGCGGGTGACCAGGGTGCGCTGGGTGCTGGTGGCGCCCACGTTGTCGGTGACGACCACGATGGCGTCCCGGCCGGTGGCGGCGGCCACGGCGGCGTCGATCGCCGCGGTGTCGGGCGCGCGGCCGGTGGCGATCTCGGTGACGCTGAAGCCCAGCTCGTCCAGGGACCCGGTGAGCGAGGGCAGGGCGAACTTGGTGGCGTCGGCCGGGAAGACCGGGTTGGCGCCGACGACCAGCAGTCTGCGCTGGCGGCGGCGGAGCGGGAGCGTCTCGTCCTTGTTGACCAGGAGGGTCGTGGTCCGCTCGGTGATGCGGTCGGCCGTGGCCAGGTTGCGGTGGGTGCCGACGACCCGGTCGACCTGCTTGTGGGAGACGTAGGGGCTGCGGCTGAGCAGACCGGTCTTGTCCTTGAGGCGCAGGATGCGCAGCACGGACTCCTCGATCCGGGCCTCGGTCAGCTCGCCGGAGCGCACCGCGGCCACCACCGCGCGGAAGGCGACATCGAGGTTGGGCGGGAAGAGGAGCTGGTCGACACCGGCCTTCAGGGCGAGGACGGGGACCCGGTCGTCGCCGTACTTGGTGCGGACGCCCTGCATGTTGAGGGCGTCGGTGACGATGACGCCCTCGAAGCCGAGTTCGCCGCGCAGGACGCCGGTGAGGATGGTCGGCGAGAGGGTGGCCGGGTCGTTGCTCGGGTCGAGCGCGGGGACCTGGAGGTGCGCGGTCATGATCGAGTCGACCCCGGCGGCGATGGCGGCCCGGAACGGCGGGGCGTCGATCCGCTCCCACTCCTCCCGGGTGTGGGTGATCACCGGGAGCTGGGTGTGGCTGTCGGCTCCGGTGTCGCCATGGCCGGGGAAGTGCTTGGCGCAGGCGACGACCCCGGCCCGCTGGTAGCCCTGGACCTGGGCGGCGACCAGCTTGCCGACGGCCTTCGGGTCGGCACCGAAGGAGCGGACGTTGATCACCGGGTTGGCCGGGTTGACGTTGACGTCGGCGACCGGGGCGAAGTTCTGGTAGATGCCGAGGGCGGCCAGCTCGGCACCGGCTATCTGCCCGGCGGTGCGGGCGTCGGAGGTGGAGCGGCCCGCGCCGAGCGCCATGGCGCCGGGCATCTGGGTGGCCGGGGAGCCGATCCGGGTGTTGGCGCCGTGCTCCTGGTCGATGGAGATCAGGGACGGGACCGGCGTGGGCAGGGCCAGGGAGGCGCGCTGCACGCCGTTGGTGAGGTTGGCGATCTGGTGGAGGTCCCGGATGTTCCCGGCCCAGCCGCTGAAGTAGATGACACCGCCGAGGTGGTACTTGGCGATGGCCTCGGCGACATTGCGGACGCCCAGCTCCCGGAGGTTGGACGCCACATGGTTCTGGTCCGGGTTGTCGGCGGAGTGGCCGTAGAAATAGGTGACGAACAGCTGGCCGACCTTCGCCTCCAGGCTCATCCGGGCGATGAGTCTTCGAAGGCGTGCGTCCCGGGTGGCGGGACGTTCGGTGGCGAGGGCGGGGGTCGTGGTCATCCCCAGGGCCCCGGCGCCCGCGACAGCGGTCGCGGAGGCGAGGAGGGTACGCCTGGACAGACTCCGGTCCTGCATACGAAGGAGCTCCTTCCGGCCTTGCACGTCAAGGGAGTTGGCGGAATTTTGAACTTCACCTGGACTGCGGGAAACGTAGCTGTGGATCATTCGCGCCACAAGAGGTCTAGACAAAAAAGGTCTAGACAAAAAAGGGGCTCACTGCGCCGACCAGGGGCTTTGTGAGGTACCTGCATACGGAAAACGCCCCGGCGGCCGTCGGATGGCGCGGAAGTGGCCAAGGAGCGGCCCGCGCGGGCGACCCCGTAAACTCCGTCTACGTGACTTCCGCACCCGCCAAGCCCCGCATCCCCAATGTGCTCGCCGGACGCTATGCCTCCGCCGAGCTGGCCACGCTCTGGTCGCCCGAGCAGAAGGTGAGGCTGGAGCGGCAGCTCTGGCTCGCCGTGCTGCGGGCCCAGAAGGACCTCGGCATCGAGGTCCCGGACGCGGCGATCGCCGACTACGAGCGGGTGCTCGACACCGTCGACCTGGCCTCGATCGCCGAGCGCGAGAAGGTCACCCGGCACGACGTGAAGGCCCGGATCGAGGAGTTCAACGACCTCGCCGGGCATGAGCAGGTGCACAAGGGCATGACGTCCCGCGACCTCACCGAGAACGTCGAGCAGCTCCAGATCCGGCTCTCCCTGGAGCTGGTGCGCGACCGTACGGTGGCGGTCCTGGCGCGGCTCGGCCGGCTCGCGGGCGAGTACGGCGAGCTGGTCATGGCGGGCCGCTCGCACAATGTGGCCGCGCAGGCGACCACCCTGGGCAAGCGGTTCGCGACCACCGCCGATGAGCTGCTGGTGGCGTACGGGCGGCTGGAGGAGCTGCTCGGCCGCTATCCGCTGCGCGGCATCAAGGGCCCGGTCGGCACCGCGCAGGACATGCTGGACCTGCTCGGCGGCGACGCGGAGCGGCTGGCCGAACTGGAGCGGCGGATCGCCGGGCACCTCGGCTTCGCCCACGCCTTCACCTCGGTCGGCCAGGTCTACCCGCGCTCGCTGGACTACGACGTGGTCACCGCGCTGGTGCAGCTGGCGGCGGCCCCGTCCTCGCTGGCCAAGACGGTCCGGCTGATGGCCGGGCACGAACTGGTCACCGAGGGCTTCAAGCCGGGCCAGGTCGGCTCCTCCGCGATGCCGCACAAGATGAACACCCGCTCCTGCGAGCGCGTCAACGGCCTCATGGTGATCCTGCGCGGCTATGCCTCGATGACCGGCGAGCTGGCGGGCGACCAGTGGAACGAGGGCGACGTGTCCTGCTCGGTGGTGCGCCGGGTCGCGCTGCCGGACGCCTTCTTCGCGCTGGACGGCCTGCTGGAGACCTTCCTGACCGTGCTCGACGAGTTCGGCGCGTTCCCCGCGGTCGTGGCGCGTGAGCTGGACCGCTATCTGCCGTTCCTCGCCACCACGAAGGTGCTGATGGCGTCCGTGCGGGCCGGTGTCGGGCGGGAGGAGGCGCACGAGGCGATCAAGGAGAACGCCGTCGCCGCCGCGCTCGCCATGCGGGAGCGGGGGGCCGAGCGCAATGAGCTCCTCGACAAGCTGGCCGCCGACGCGCGCATCCCGCTGGACCGGGCCGGGCTGGACGCGCTGATGGCCGACAAGCTGTCCTTCACCGGTGCCGCCGCCGACCAGGTCGGCGCCGTGGTGGCCCGGATCGAGGAGATCACCAAGCGGCACCCGGAGGCGGCCGGGTACGCGCCCGGGGCGATCCTCTGACCCGACTCAGCCGCAGGAGCCGAAGGTGACCCGGCTCAGCCACAGGAGGTGAAGGTGACCCGGCTCACCCCGCAGGAGCTGGAGGCCGCCCGCGACCGTCTCGTACCGGACGTCGTCGCGGACGGCCTCGATGTGCTGCTCTGCGGCATCAATCCCGGGCTGATGACGGCCGCCACCGGCCACCACTTCGCCCGGCCCGGCAACCGCTTCTGGCCGGTGCTGCACCGGTCCGGCTTCACCCCCCGGCTGCTGCGCCCGGAGGAACAGGGCGAGCTGCCGTCGTACGGGCTCGGCATCACGAACGTGGTGGCGCGGGCGACGGCCCGCGCGGACGAGCTGACGGCCGAGGAGTACCGCGCGGGTGGGCTGCTGCTCGCCGCGAAGCTGGAACGGCTGCGTCCGCGCTGGCTGGCGGTGCTCGGGGTGACCGCGTATCGCGCGGCGTTCGGGGAGCGGGGGGCTCGGGTGGGGCCGCAGGAGCGGGTGTTCGGCGGGACGCGGGTGTGGGTGCTGCCAAATCCCTCCGGGTTGAACGCCCATTGGAGTGTGGGGGCGATGGCGGAGGAGTTCGGGCGGTTGCGGGGGGTTGTGGTGGGTGAGGGCATGGGGGACCACCTCGGGAATGTGGGGGGTGTGGCCGGCTGAGGCGTGGGGTTCGGGTTCGGTGGGGGCGCGTGCGGTCCGTTCGGTGGGGCGCGTCCGGTGGGAGCGCGGAGTAGGGCCCTCCGGGGACGGGTGGCTCGGGGCGGGTCGGATCGGTCAGACGCGGGGGCAGGGCACGCCGGGCGGTGTGGGTCGGGCCCAGGGGTCAGACCGGCGGTATGTCCGTCACCGTGACGATCAGGCGGGCTGGGGTGACGTGTTCCTCCCCCCGTGCTACGCCCAGGGCTATCCAGCGGCCGTGCTCCTGTGCTTCCCAGAGGTGCATGTCGTCCACCAGGACGGCCATGCTCGCCCAGGGCTCGGGTATCTCCTCCGCGCGTTCGAGCCGGACGCGCAGCGTCGCCGTGCCGAGGCGGGGGTGGGGCGGCCAACGGGTGTCGAGACGCTGGGCGAGCGCGTCGCGCAGCGCGGCCAGGTCCCCGGCGGTGAGCGGGGGTGGGTCTCCGGCGGCGCGGGCGGGGAGGGTGTCTTCGCCGTCGCAACCGCCCGTGTCGTCCGTCCACTCCGTCAGGAAGTAGCCCGGTCCCTCCCGGCCAAGGCGTGACCAGCCGGGCGCCGCCGGGAAGGGGCGGGCGCACAGCTGGTCGATGGTGTCCAGGCACCGCGCGATGTCCATGCCTCCAGTAAACCCGCCGCCACTGACAATTGGCGGGGCGTCAGCGGTCGTACGGCGTCGGCGCCCGGCCCGGCGGCCGTGGCCCGGGGTCAGGCGTCGCGGCGCCGGACGCTCCAGGCGCCCGCCGCGAGTGCCGCCGCCGTCCACAGCGCCGTGACCGCGAGGCCGGTCCAGGGGCCCAGGGAGCTGTCCGTGTGCTGCTGGAAGGCCAGTTGACCGGCCCGGTCGGGGAGGTAGTCGACGGCACCGCCCGCCGCGTCCCCGATGACGAAGGACACGATCAGGACGAACGGGATGAGAATGCTCAGCGTGGCGACCCCGCTGCGCAGCAGCGCGGTCAGACCGGTCGCCAGGAGGGCCATCAGCGTCAGATAGACGCCGCAGGCGAGCACGCCCCGGGTGAGCTGTGCCGCGCTGATGCCGTCCGCGGCCTCGCCGAGCGCGGCGGTGCCCACGACGAGCGACACCGCGCCGGTGAGCAGGCCCACCGCGAGCGTCGGGAGCGCGACGGCGACCACCTTGGCGGTGAACCAGCGCCCGCGCCACGGCACCGCCGTGAGCGCCGGACGCAGCCCGCCACCGCCCTGGAACTCGGACGACAGGGCCGTCGCGCCGAAGGCGATGGCGGCGATCTGGGCGGGCGCGATCCCGAGGAAGACCGCGAACAGCGGGTCGAAGCCGGGCTCGGCGGTGTCCGACGTCCCGGCGAGCGCGGCGAACACCGCCGCCACCGCGAGCACGGCCACCAGAGCGCCGTACAGCGAGCGCAGGGTGCGGATCTTCAGCAGCTCGGCGTGGAGCACGGGTGCGAACGGCATGGTCAGACCTCCTGCGCGGGGGTGGTGCGGTGGCCGGAGCCGGACGCGGGGGCGGGCGCCGGGTACTCCGTCTCGGACGCCGTGAGATCGAGATACGCCTGCTCCAAGGTGCCTTCCTCGGCGGCGAGTTCCAGTACGGGAACGCCCTCCTGCGAGGTGAGGCGGCCGATGTCGGCCACGCGGGCGTCCGGCACGGTCCACAGGCCGTCGGCGGCCCGCTCTGCGGGGAGGCCGTGCCGCGCGAGCAGGTCCTTCAGTGCCTCGTCGTCGCTGGTCCGCACCCGCACACCGGGCCGTACCCGGGCGTCGATGAACGCGCGCATCGGCATGTCGGCCAGCAGTCTGCCCCGGCCCAGGACGACGAGCTGGTCCGCGAAGGACGCGGTCTCGGCCATCAGATGGCTGGAGACCAGGACCGTACGGCCCTCGTCGGCGAAGCGCCGCAGCAGGTGCCGGAGCCAGATGATGCCCTCGGGGTCCAGCCCGTTGGCCGGTTCGTCCAGCAGGAGCACGGGCGGGTCGCCGAGCAGCGCGGCGGCGATGCCGAGGCGCTGGCGCATCCCGAGGGAGTACGTCTTGACGCGCCGCCGCGCGGCCGGGGCGATGCCGGTCTCCTCCAGGACGGCGTCCACCCGGGCGACCGGGATGTGATTGCTCACGGCGAGGACCCGCAGATGGTCGCGGCCGGTGCGGGAGCCGTGCGGGGCGTGGGCGTCGAGGAGGGCGCCTACCTCGCGCAGCGGCTCGGCGAAGGCCGGATAGGGACGGCCGCCGACGGTCGCGGTGCCGGAGGTGGCCCGGTCGAGGCCCAGGACGAGGCGCATGGTGGTGGACTTGCCCGCGCCGTTGGGGCCGAGGAAGCCGGTGACCCGGCCCGGCCGGACGCTGAACGTCAGCGCGTCCACCGCGCGTCTGCCGCCGAACTCCTTGCTGAGGTCGTGCACGTCGATCGTGGTCATGTGAGCAGCCTCGCCGGACGGGCCCCGCGCGGGCCTCCCCCGGGAGTGGGGACCGTCTCCCCCGTGCGGGGGAGGGCGCTGTCGGTGGCGGCTGTCACGATGGGCGGATGGTCCGTCTGCTGCGCCCGCTGAGCCGCGGGACGACGTACACCCGGCTGCTGCATCTGGTGGTGCCGATGCTGGTGGTGAGCGTCTGGCTGTTCATCGACATGAGCAAGCCGTGGGTGCCCGCGGTGCTGCTGATCCCGGTGGGGCTGATCCCGGCCGCGCGGCGGGGCGAGGGGCTCCAGGCGCGGTTCATGCTGGTGCCGGACGGGCCGGAAGGACCGGACCCGGCGATCTCCACGGCCCCGTCGGCGACCTGGCGGGACCGGGCGCGCACGGTGCTGTGGCTGGAGGTCCGGCTCGCGCTCTCCGTGCCGACCACCATCGCCATGGTGTGGCTTCCGGCGTTCGCGGTCGCCTTCACCCGGGCCGCGCTGGGCCACCCGGTCCGGGACAACCCGGTGCTGCGGATCGACTCCCCGCACTGGGCGTACGCGCTGCTGGTGCCGCTGCCGCTGATCGCGCTGGCGGCCCTGCTGGTGGCGTTGGGGGCGCTGGTCACGGCGGTGGCACGGCGGCTACTGGGGCCCTCGGCCGCCGAGCGGCTGGCGGCGCTGGAGGAGCGCACCGACCAGCTCCTCGAACGGACCCGGATCGCGCGGGAGCTGCACGACTCGATCGGACACGCGCTGACGGTGGCGGTGGTGCAGGCGGGCGCCGCGCGGACGGCGGGCGATCCGGCGTTCACGGACCGGGCCCTGGCGGCGATCGAGGAGACGGGGCGGACGGCACTGGAGGACCTGGAGCGCGTCCTCGGCGTGTTGCGGGAGTCGGAGCGGCCGGTGAGCGGCAGACCGACGCTGGCCGACGCGGACCGGCTCCTGGAGTCGGCGCGGACGTCGGGCGCGACGGTGGACGCGGAGGTGACGGGTCCCCTGGAGACGGTCCCTGGACCGGCGTCCAGGGAGGGCTACCGCATCCTCCAGGAGGCGCTGACCAATGTGGTGCGGCACGCGGGGCCGGTTCCGGTGCGGGTGCGGATCGCCGTCGAGGGCGACGCGCTCGGCCTGGAGGTGCGCAATCCGCTGAGCGGCGGAGCACCGGGGCCCGGTCGGGGCAGCGGGCTGCGCGGCATCCGCGAGCGGGCGGCCCTGCTGGGCGGCCGGGCGGACACCGGTCGGGTCGAGGGCACGGACGGGGACGAGTGGCGGGTGCGGGTGGCGCTGCCGCTGCGGTGAGCCGGGGTCCGCGCGGTCCGCGGTGAACGGGGGTCCGCGCGGCGGCCGGGCGGGGTCCTAGGCTGGGCGGATGCCGGTCACCGTTCTGCTCGTCGATGATGAACCCCTGGTCCGCGCGGGGCTGCGGGCCGTACTGGAGTCGCAGCCGGACATCGAGGTGGTGGGCGAGGCGGCGGACGGCGCGGCCTTGATCCCTCTCGTGCGGCGGCTGCGCCCGGACGTGGTGGCGATGGACGTCCGGATGCCGCTGCTGGACGGCATCGAGGCCACCCGCGCGGTGCTGCGCACGGTGGACGCGCCACCGAAGATCGTGGTGATCACGACATTCGAGAACGACGAGTACGTCTACGAGGCGCTGCGGGCCGGTGCCGACGGGTTCCTGCTGAAACGCGCCCGGCCCGCCGAGATCGTGCACGCGGTACGGCTGGTCGCCGCGGGCGAGTCGCTGCTCTTCCCGGCGTCCGTACGGCAGTTGGCCGCCGCGTACGGGGCGGACGGCGGCGGGAACCGGGCCGCGCGGGCGGTGCTGGACCGGGCGCAGCTCACCGACCGGGAGGCCGAGGTGCTGCGGCTGATGACCCGGGGGCTGTCCAACGCGGAGATCGCCGCGCGGCTCGTGGTCGGCACCGAGACCGTGAAGTCGCACGTCAGCGCGGTGCTGGCGAAACTGGGGGCGCGCGATCGGACCCAAGCGGTGATCACGGCCTACGAATCCGGCTTCGTTTCGCCTGGCTGACGTCCGCGATGGAGGCGGAGTTCATCGTTCCGCCACTCGCCGGGGCTCCTCCGCGCCGAGTAACATCCGCCCAACAGGCGCACGAGCTGGGAGGACGGACAGTGGGGCGGCTGACCGGCGGGGAACCCTCGCTGCTGCGAAGGATCAATTCCGCGGTGGTGCTGCACGCGTTGCGTGCCACGGATTCCGCGACACTGACCGAGATCACCAAGCTGACGGGGCTCTCACGACCGACCGTCGAAGGCGTCGTGGAGGGGTTGACCGAGAACGGGCTGGTCGTGGAGACGGCCGCCGAGGAGGGCGCGGCCCGGCGTCAGGGGCGCCCGGCCCGGCGGTTCCGGTTCCGGGCCGAGGCGGGATATCTGCTGGGGCTGGAGATCGGCCCGCACCGGGTGGCGGCGCTGCTGGCCGACCTGGACGGGCGGGTGGTCGGCGCCCAGGCCAAGGACGTGGACGCGACGGCACCGGCCGACGAGCGGCTGGAGCGGCTGCGCGGCGCGGTGGCCGAGTTGCTGCGGCGGGCGGGGGTCCCGCGCGGGGCGCTGCGCGCGGTCGGGGTCGGCACACCGGGGATCGTGGAGGCGGACGGCACGGTACGGCTGGGCACCGCGCTGCCGGAGTGGACCGGGCTGCGGCTCGGGGAGCGGCTCGGGCGGTCCTTCAAGTGTCCGGTGCTGGTGGAGAACGACGCCAACGCGGCGGCGCTGGCCGAGCACTGGAAGGGCGGCGCCCGGGACTGCGACGACCTGGTGTTCGTGCTGGCGGGGCTGAGCCCGGGGGCGGGGTCGCTGATCGGCGGGCGGCTGCACCGGGGCTTCGGCGGGGCGGCGGGCGAGATCGGCGCGCTGCATCTGCTGGGCCGCGAGGTGACTCCGGAGCGGCTGCTGTCCACGACGGACGAGCCCCTGCAACCGCTGGACGAGCAGCAGGTGGCGGATGTCTTCGCCCGCGCCCGGCGGGGCGACGAGCGGGCCCGGCAGGCCGTGGAGCGCTTCATACAGCGGCTCATCCACGATGTGGCGGCGCTGGTCCTCGCCCTCGATCCGGAACTCGTCGTCGTCGGCGGCTGGGCGGCCGGCCTGGACGACGTCCTGGAGCCGCTGCGCCGGGAACTCGCCCGCTACTGCCTGCGTCCGCCGCGGGTCGCCCTGTCCCTGCTGGGCGAGGCGGCCGTGGCGACGGGGGCGCTGCGGCTGGCGCTGGACCATGTGGAGGAGGAGCTTTTCGCGGTGGAGGGCGCGGGGGTGGCGCGGCAGTAGGGGGCCGGCCCTGGTGCGCTCTTCTCGGCGTGTCGCCGGGGGGGGCGGGTCTGCTGGCGGGCGCCCTGTGCCGGTGTGTGCGGCTCGGTGGCGGGCGACCTGCTGGTGGCCGCCACGCCGGTGGCTGCCTGCCGGGCCGCTGTATGCCTGCCATGTGGCTGTATGCCTGCCGGGCCGGTGTGTGTCCGCCGCGCCGGTGCGTAACTGCGGCGCCGGTGCGTGTCCGCCGCGCCGGTGCTGTGTCTGCGGCGCCGGTGCTGGTCTAGGCGGGCCCCCAGACGCGCGGACGCGCCCCGGAGGATTTCCCTCCGGGGCGCGTCCGCTGTGTCCGTTCCGGTGTCGATCCACTCTCCGGAGAGCCCTCGCCCAGCCCCTGGTCCGGGCGGAGCCCTCCGGATGTGTCAGGAAGCCCGCTGCTCGGGCCCCTGGTGGATCTCCACGCCGCCCGAGTCGCCGAACGTCAGCCGGCAGGTGTCGGCGCGGTACGTGGCCACGGAGAGCGCGGCGGTGCGGCCCCCGGCGAGGTAGCGGGTGGTGACGACCAGGACCGGGGCGCCGGGAAGGCGGTCCAGTTCCTTGGCGTCGCCCGCGTTGGCCGAGCCCAGCTCGACCGCGCCCTCGCTGCCCTCCAGCTCCAGCCGGTGCAACTCGCGCAGGACGGCCCGCGCGCGGGCGGCGCCCGAGGGGGCGTCTATGGCGGTCAGCTCCGGCACCGAGGACTCCGGGATGTAGAGCAGTTCCGCGGCGACCGGCTGGCCGTGTGTCATCCGGGTCCGGCGCACGGTGTGCACCGCCTGCTCACGATCCGTCTCCAGGGCCTCGGCGACCGACGCGGGCGGCTCCGCGAGGGTGCAGTCGACGGCCTGCCAGGCATCCTCGCCGGTGCCCGGCCAGGCGTGCTGCTCGGTGCCGACGGCCACGCCCATGCGCGGCGGCGCCACCGTCGTACCGACTCCGCGGCGGCGCTGGAGCCGGCCTTCGAGTTCGAGCTGTTCGAGTGCCTGCCGCAACGTGGCGCGGGCTACACCGAAGCGGGCGGCGAGGTCGCGCTCGTTGGGCAGGATCTCGCCCACCGCGAACTCGGAGTCCAGTGCTTCGGTGAGCACGGTTCGTAGATGCCAGTACTTCGGTTCCGGTACCGATTCCAGCTGCGTGGTCCCCACCCTGTCCTCCGCAATCGCCGTGATCCGGCAGCGTTTTAGCGCCCTTGTTTATTAAAGGTTGTTGCACTAAGAGCGACCATAAGGCTGCCTTAACCCTTGGTCAATACCAATCCTCCGTCCCCCGCGCGCCGTGGACGGCCCTCGCAGCGGAGCGTTCATGACGCGTTCGCAAAGGGCCGCATTCGTGACGTAGCGGCAAAGCCCCCGTCGTGGGACGGGGGCCATGGCGCCAGCCACCGGTCGGGCAAACGTTCGCCAGAAACCTACCTAGTCGGGATGGCGTAGGCGAACTCAGACGTCGGCCAGCGCGTGCAGCTTGTCCGGATTGCGGATGACGTAGACGGCCTGAATGCGTCCGTCCGCGACATCCAGCTGGAACACGGTGTCGGGCTTGCCACCTGAGAAGACGGCGATCGCGGGTCCGGCGTTCACTTCCATGGTCCGGAAGCTCATGTCCGTCACCCCCTCCCGGCCGATGGCGGCGAGGAAACGGCCCACCTTGTCGGCGCTCTCCATGATCCGGAGCGGGGCCTTCGACTTGCCTCCGCTGTCCCCCACCAGGCGGACGTCCGGCGCGAGCAGCTCCATGAGCCCGTCCAGGTCCCCTTCCAAGGCGGCGGCCAGAAACCGCTCGGTCAGCTCGCGACGGCTGGCCGGTTCCACCTCGTAGCGCGGGCGGCGCTCCTCCACATGGCGGCGGGCCCGCACGGCGAGACGGCGTACCGCGGGCTCGGACCGGTCGAGCAGCCCGGCGATGTCGGCGAACGGGTAGCCGAACGCCTCGCGCAGGACGAACACCGCGCGCTCCAGGGGGGAGAGCGACTCCAGCACGACGAGCACGGCCAGGGACACGGTGTCGGCGAGGACGACCCGCTCGGCGGTGTCGGGGACGGCGTCGCCGAAATCGGTCACATACGGCTCGGGCAGCCAGGGCCCCACATACGACTCGTTGCGGGCGCGGATCTGGTGGAGCCGGTCGATGGCCAGCCGGGTGACGATCCGGACGAGGTAGGCGCGCGGCTGGCGGACCTCGGAGCGGTCTGCGGCGGACCAGCGCAGCCAACCGTCCTGGACGACGTCCTCGGCGTCGGCCACGCGGCCGAGCATGCGGTACGCCACGCCGAACAGGACGGGGCGGTGCTCCTCGAAGGCTTCGGTCACGGAGTCGGTGGTCGTCACCCCGCCATCCCACAACGGCGCTTCAGGCACTGTCCAGGCGATATCGGCGTGTCCTCGGAAGGCGGCGGGGGCGGTCGGAAGGCGCCGGTCATTCGAACCCGCGATTCCGGATTCCCGTTTCGCTACCCGCGAGTAGTAATTGCTGACAAGCTGTCCACCGAGCGCGCGGGGCCCGCGTCCCGCGGCCCTTCCCGCATGTCCCCAGCCACCCCGACCCGGTCCCCAGGAGCACCCATGGCCGCCACCACCGTCTCCTTCGAAGTCCCCGGCCCGCGCGGTCCGCGCAGCGCGACCGTGTCCTATGTGCGGGTCGGCGCCGGAGAGCCGCTGCTCCTGCTGCACGGCATCGGGCACCACCGGCAGGCCTGGGACCCGGTGCTGGACATCCTGGCGACCGAGCGGGACGTCATCGTGATGGACCTGCCCGGCTTCGGCGCGTCGCCCGCGCTGCCGGACGGGCTCCCCCACGACCTGCCCACCACCAACGCGGTCCTTGGTGCGCTGTGCGCGACGCTGGGCCTGGACCGGCCTCATGTGGCCGGTAACTCCCTGGGCGGGCTCCTCGCGCTGGAGATGGGCCGGGAGAAGCTGGTCCGGTCGGTGACGGCGCTGTCCCCGGCCGGGTTCTGGAGCCAGGCCGAGCGGCGGTACGCGTTCACCGTGCTGCGCACCATGCGGCACACCGCGCGGCGGCTGCCTCCGCCCGTGGTCGAGCGGATGGCCCGTACGGCGGCCGGGCGCGCCGCGCTCACCAGCACGATCTACGCCCATCCGGCGCGGCGCTCGCCGGACGCGGTGGTCGCCGAGACACGCGCGCTCGCGGAGGCGCCGGGGTTCGCCGAGACGCTCCGCGCGGGGACGGACGTGCGGTTCACGGACGATGTGACGGGGGTTCCGGTGACCGTCGCCTGGGGCAGCCGTGACCGGTTGCTGCTGCGGCGTCAGGGGGTGCGGGCGAAGCGGATCATTCCGCATGCCCGGCTGGTGCGGTTGCCGGGGTGCGGGCATGTGCCGATGCATGACGATCCGGCGCTGGTGGCTCGGGTGATCCTCGACGGGAGCCGGTGAGGCGGGTCGGGGTGTCGGGTGAGGTGCCGCCCTCGCCCGCGTCTCCGGTGGACCGGGGCGGCTCCCCTGTGCGCGGTTCCCCGCGCCCCTGGGGCGTCCGTGTCCATCGCCGTCCGCGGCGGGCGCGGGAGCCCGTTCCCGCGTTCCCTCCAGCCGTGCGCGATTCCCCGCGCCCCTGGGACGTCCGTGCCCATCGCCGTCCTCGGCGGGCGCGGGAGCCCGTTCCCGCGTTCCCTCCAGCCGTGTGCGGTTCCCCGCGCCCCTGGGGCGTCCGTGTCCATGGTCGTCCCCGGCCGGCCCCCGAGCCCGTTCCCGCTCAGCCCGCCTCCCATCCAGCCGCTCCCACCCCCGCCGTGCGCGGTGCCCCGCGCCCCCAAGGCGCCGGGGTCCCCATGTGACCGGGATCACTCGCCAGGTAAAACCTGAAGGCCGGGGCTCGCGTCTAGCCGGTGTGAGATCAGTGAGGAAGACACCGCGCGTGCCGGACGAGGAGCAGCTCGTCCGGCGGGTCGCCCGGGGCGACCGCGCGGCGTTCGAGGAGTTGTACCGGCGCACCGCGCCATGGCTGGCGGTGCGGCTGCGCCGTCGCTGTGCCGACGAGCAGATCGTCGCCGAGGTCATGCAGGAGACGTATCTCGCGGTGTGGCGCGCGGCGGGCGCGTTCGTGGGCGCCCCGGCGGGCGGGACGGCCGCCGGATGGCTGTGGACGATCGCGGCGCGCCGCCTCGTGGACGCCTTCCGGCGCCGGGCCCACCACGCCGAGCCTCCGACGGCAGCCGCGCTCCCGGACGCGGCCCCCGCCGCCGAGGAGGAGGCGCTCGCGACGACCGTCGGCGGTGACGTCGGCGACGCGCTGCGGTGCCTCGCGCCGGAACTCCGGCAGGTGCTCCAGGCCATGGTGCTCGACGGGCTGTCGGTCCGGGAGACGTCGGTCCTGCTGGGGCTGCCCGAGGGCACCGTGAAGACCCGGGCCCGGCGGGCCCGTACCGCGATGCGGAGGGCGCTGGCATGAGCGGGGAACACGCGTCGACGCGCATGATCGAGGGCTACGCGCGCGGCGGCACGCACCTGGCGGCCGACGAGGTGTGGGCCCTGGAAGCCCACCTGGAGGCGTGCGGGCCGTGCCGTGACCGGCTGACGGCCGCCGTCACCGCCGAGGCGCCCGCGGTGGCGGAGCTGGTCGCCACCGTCTGGTCCGGCCTCGAACCCCGGCTCGCCGACACCGCCCCGCTGTCCCGCCGACGGCACCGGCGGGCGCGGTTGTCGCGCTGGTTGACGCCCGCGATGGTGCCGTGGCTCGCCATGGCCGTGGGCGTGACCCTGCTCGCGCTGCTGCTCGACCTGGTCGGCACCGGCCTGGGCGAGGTGTCGCTGGTGCTGCTGTTCGCGCCGGTCCTGCCCGTCCTCGGCGTCGCGGCATCGTGGTCGCGCGGCCTGGACCCGGCGTACGAGCTGACGTCCGCCGCGCCCCGGGCGGGTCTTGACCTGGTGCTGCGGCGCACCGCGTCCGTGCTGGCCCTGGTCGTGCCCGCGCTGCTGGTCGCCGGGTGGCTGACCGGGGTGACGGCCGCTCAGTGGCTGCTGCCCTGTCTGGCCTTCACCTCGGCGACCCTGGCGCTCGGCGGGGTCGTCGGCGTGGCCCGTGCCGCCGCCGCGCTGGCGGGCGTGTGGGCCGCCGTGGTGGTGGCGCCGACCCTGGTCACCAGCCGTACGGCCGTCGCCCTGGAGACGGGCAGCCTGCCCGTGTGGGGCGTCGTCCTCGCGCTCGGTACGGCCGTCGTGATCGCGCGCAGAGGCGCGTACTCCGCCGGGGGAGCCCCTCGATGACCAGCGGGACGACGCACATGACGACCACTCTCAGAACGACGATCGGAAAGGAACACCACATCATGTCCGCGATCAGCGCGGCCGACATCGCGCCGACGCCCTACGCCTGGCAGGTCCGGGCCACCGGGCTCAAGGTCAGGGTCGGCAGGAACCGGATGGCCGTCGACGGGATCGATCTGTCGCTGAGCACGGGTGTGCACGGGCTGCTCGGCCCCAATGGGGCGGGCAAGACCACCCTCATCCGCACCCTGGCCACCGTGCTGCGCCCCACCGGGGGCGGCCTTGAGCTGCTCGGCGGGTCCGTCGGTGGTCCGGGAGGGCACCGCGCGGTGCGCCGCCGGATCGGCTATCTGCCGCAGGAGTTCGGCTACTACAAGCGCTTCACGGTGCGCGAGTTCGTCGAGTACATGGCGTGGCTGAAGGAGGTGCCCAAGGCGGAGATCCCGGCGGCCGTGCAGCGTGCCGTGGAGCGGGTGGGTCTGGCGGACCGCGCCGACGACCGGATGAAGGCCCTCTCGGGCGGCATGGTGCGCCGGGTCGGCATCGCCCAGGCCATCGTCAACGATCCGGCGATCCTGCTGCTGGACGAGCCGACGGTCGGCCTGGACCCGGCGCAGCGGCTGCGCTTCCGGGAGTTGCTCCAGGAACTGGGAGCGGACACCTGTGTGCTCGTCTCGACCCATCTGGTGGAGGATGTCGCCGCCGCCTGCACGGACGTGATGGTCCTCGCCGGGGGACGGCTGGTCTTCCAGGGCGCGCCGGACCGGCTGGCCGCGCTGGGCGGCCCCGGGCACCCGGGCGACAGCCCGCTGGAGCGCGGCTACTCGGCACTGCTGCTCGACCCGGCGCGGCAAGGGGGCACCTGGTGAACGGCCGTGTCCTGCGCATCGAGCTGAGGCGCTCGGTCGCCCCGTGGGCCGGGGCCCTCGTCCTGACGACCGCGCTGGCGTTCCTGTACCTGATCCCGGGACCGTGGTGGAGGGGCACCACGGAGTGGACGGCCCAGTGGACGTCCATGTCCCTGTGGACCCGTTCCGTGCTGTTCTACCTGTGGCCGCTCGCCGTGGGCCTCGGCGCGTTGCAGGGACTGCGCGACCACCGCTCCAGGATGTCCGAGCTGCTGACGAGTACACCGCGCCCCGCGCGGCACCGCGCCGCCGCCCTGGCGGGCACGACGGCGATCACGCTGGCCTCGGCCTTCGCGGTCCTGGTGCTCGTGGGCGGCGTCCAGGTCCTCGCCCGTACCGGGTACACGCATCCGGGGTGGCTGCCGGTCTCGCTCGTGGGGGCGCTGTCCCTCGTCGCGGGAGCCCTGCTCGGGATGGGCGCCGCGCGGGCCCTCCCCTCCGTGTTCACCCCGCCCGCGCTGGCCGTGGCCGCCTTCGTGTTCACGGCCCTCCTCCACATGTCGCCGGGCCGTACGCAGACGGTCACGGCGGACGGGTTCGCGGTCACGGAGCCGAACCGGCTCTCCCTGCTGTCACCGGCCGTGCAGGACGTGCGGGAGGCGTTCGTCACGCTCTCCGCGTCCGTGCACGCCGGGCAGACGGTCTGGCTGCTCGCGATGGCGGCGACCGGCTTCGCGCTGCTGGTCGCCGCGGCCCCGCGCACCCGGCTGTTCGCCCTGACGCCCCTTCTGGCGGGCGCGGTGGTCGCCCTGCTCGTCCTGCCCTCCGACCCGCGCCGGATGTTTGTCGTGGACGAGGCCGCCGCGGAGCCCGTGTGCGACGGCCCCGTGTGCGTGACACGGACCCAGCAGGCGCGGCTCCCCGATCTCGCGGCCCCCGGCAAGGAGGCGCTGCGGCTGCTGGACGGCGCTCTGGGCGGCCGGGCGCCGGTCTCCGTCCGGGAGAACACCTCCGTCGTGCCGGACGGCGCCACGCCCCGATGGTCCGCCGGGACCGTGCTCGTCGACTTTGACGACGACCTTGTGGCCGGTGCCGAGGGCGACGAGCTGACCCGGGCCCTGGTCGCCCAGGGCCTCGCCCCGGGGTGCACCCCTGTCGGCTGGAGCAGCTTCGGCGCGGATCAGTTCGCGCAGACCGTCGCGGCGAGCTGGGTCCTCGGGGACTTCGCCCCGGTGCCCGCCCGCCTGCCGGACGATCTGCGCCGCGAGCTGGACGCCGAGACCCGGCCGGTGTGGGAGGAGCTGAAGGCGCTGCCCCGGGCCGAGCAACACGCCCGGATCGACGCCATGCGCGCCGCAGCGCTCTCCTGTGAGGGCGACCCGTTCGAGGCACTGAAGGGCGGGGCGTCCCGGTGAGATGGCTGACGCTGTACGCGCGGTCACGCCGGATACCGGCGTCGTTCGCCGCGGTGCTGCTCTGCGCGGCGGCGGTGTGCGGGCTGGTCCGGGACGGCGGCGGGGGGAGCGGAGATCCCCGACTGCCCGTGCTGGTCCTGGCCGCGGGGGTGATGGCGGTGTCGGCCGGGTTCGGCGGGCAGGACCGCGCGCTGGACCGGACGGCCGCGATCCGCTGGGCACCGCGCAGAGCGGCACATGTGCTCCTCGGCGGGGCGGTCACCGGCGCGGCGCTGCTGATGGCGCAGACCCTGGGCGCGGACCGGTCGGCCCTCGCGTTCGTCGTCCGGGACGGCGCGGGCCTGATGGGACTGGCCGCGCTGGGCGCCGCGCTCTGGGGCGGCCACTACGCCTGGACGCTCCCGTTCACCTGGCTGTCGTTCGCCTTCCTCGCCCCGCCCCCGACGAGCACACCGGCCCGGGTGGCGAGCTGGCTGCTGCTGCCGCCCGGCACGACGGCGGCGACTTGGACGGCACTGGTCCTCGCGGTCACGGGCACCACGGCCTACGCGGTCGCGGGCCCGAGACGCTGACGCGCGGCGGGCGCCGCGCGGCCGTGGAGCGCGGGGCGGGAACCGGCGGTCTGCGTGATCGGTGTGGCGCGCGCTGGTGACGGTCGTCCCGGGGTGCCGCTCCCCCGCTCCAGGAGCGGCGCGGAGCAATCCCGCAGAACCCCGACCCCCGGCCCTCGGCCCCCGGCGGTCGGCGGTCGGCGGTCGGCTGTCGGCTGTCGGCTGTCGGCTGTCGGCTGTCGGCTGTCGGCGGTCGGCGGTCGGCGGTCGACACCGCTACGGGACCAGCGGCTGATCCCCACCGCGCGGCTTCCCTCCACCCAGCGGCTGATCCCCGCCACGCCCCTGACCCCCGCCACGCGGCCGTCCACCCCGGCCCCCGCGCCGCCCACCGGCCCCGTCCCCCGCACACTCGACGCGGCGCGCCCCTGATGTCGGCCGTCCACACCCGCCTCCGGCGTGTCCCTCCCCCGGTCCGGGAGCCGCGCGGAGCGGTTCCTCGGGGGCCCTCTTCCGGCGCAGTACGCCCGATCCCAGGGCCACGCCCGCCCCCACGAGCGCGCTGCCGACGGCCTGGGCCGGTCCGTAGGAGCCGGTTCCGACCAGCGGGGCCGTGGCCGCCGCCGCCACCGGGATGAGGCCGGAGAAAAGAGTGGCCCGCTCCGCGCCGATCCGCTGCATGGCCATGTACCAGCAGACGAAGCCGACGACGGTGACCACGGCCGCCTGCCACAGCAGCGCGAGCGCCTCCGTGGTGTCGGGGCGGGGCAGCCAGCCCGAACCGTCCGCGAGCAGGCCCACGGCGGCCGACTCGACCGCGGCGAGCCCGCACACGGCCGCCGACAGCAGCCGCGGCCCCAGCGGGCGCAGGACCGGCACCGCCAGGACCGCGAAGCCGACCTCGCCGAGCAGGGCGCACACCGAGAAGGCGATCCCGGCACCGTCGGTGCGGCCCCACCCCTGGACGGTGAACGCGCCGACCGCGACCAGCAGCGCCCCGTACAGGACCGCCCGCTGCGGCCTGCGGCCCGCCGTGAGCGGCACCAGGACCGCGACGACGATCGGGGCGCAGCCCACGAAGACACCCGGTACGGCCGGTTCCGCCGTGCGTTCGGCGGCCAGCACCGCCAGGTTGAAGCCGACCATGCCGACCGCCGCGAGCAGCGCCAGACGGCCCCACTGGCGCCCGGTCAGCGCCTTCAGCCGGGCTCCGGCGCCCGGACCCGCGAGCGGGGCGAGGAGCAGACCGGCCAGGGCGTAGCGCAGGAACTGGCCGCCCGCGTAGGGGTAGTCCCCGAGGACGCTGTTGGCGGTGAAGGACGCCCCGACGAGGACGCAGGCGAGCGCGGCGAGCAGGGCTCCGCGCGCGGTGGTGGCATTCATGGCGCCGACGCTAGGGACGCGAGCGGTCCGGATTAAGGTCCATTGGCATGAGCCCATCGGAGACCAATTCCTCGCCCGCCTGGGAGCTGCTCCTGCCCGCCGCCGCGGCGCCCGCCCGCGCGCGGGGCCGGTCCTTGCAGGCCGCGCTGCGCGAGGCCGTGCGGTCGGGACGGCTCACACCGGGGACCCGGCTGCCGTCTAGCCGGGACCTGGCGGGCGACCTCGGCGTGTCGCGGGGGCTGATCACGGAGGCGTACGAACAGCTCACCGCGGAGGGGTATCTGCGCAGCGGGCGCGGGGCGGGGACATGGGTCGGGGACGCCGTACGGGCCGCCCGGCCGCCCGCGCGGGACCTCGCGCCGCGCACGCCCGGTATCCGGGCCGACTTCGTGCCCGGCACGCCCGATCTCGCCCTGTTCCCGAGGGCCGCGTGGGGGGCGGCGCAGCGCGCCGCGCTGGCGGAGCTGCCGCACGACGGACTCGGCTATCCCGATCCGCGCGGTCTGCCCCGGCTGCGCACCGCGCTGGCCGGGCTGCTGGCGCGGCGCCGGGGCGTGGTCGCGGACCCGGAGCGGATCGTGGTGGTGTCCGGGGTCGCCCAGGCGTCGGCGCTGCTCGGTTCCGTGCTGCACGCGCGCGGGGCGCGGACGATCGGGGTGGAGGACCCGGGCAGCCCGCAGCACGACCGCCTGTACGCGGCGGCGGGTGTGGCGACCGTGCCGGTGCCGCTCGACGGCGAGGGCATCGCCATGGAGCCGCTGCGGGCGAGCGGGACCCGCGCGGTGGTGACCACCCCGTCGCACCAGTTCCCGACCGGGATCGCGTACTCGGCGCGGCGCCGCGCGGAGCTGCTCGCCTGGGCTCGGGACGTGGACGGACTCGTCCTGGAGGACGACTACGACGGCGACTTCCGCTACGACCGGGCGCCCGTCGGCGCGCTCCAAGGGCTCGATCCGGAACGCGTCGCCTATGCGGGCTCGGTCAGCAAGTCCCTGGCGCCGGGGCTGCGGCTGGGCTGGCTGCTGGTCCCGGAGTGGCTCGCCGAGGAGACGGTGGAGCGCAAGCGGACCCTGGATCTCGGGCATCCGGCGCTGGATCAGGAGCTGTTCGCGCGGTTCGTGGAACGCGGCGACTACGACCGGCAGTTGCGGCGCTGCCAGCGCGCCTACCGGGAGCGCCGGGACGCTTTGGTGGCCGCGCTGGCGGACCGGTTCCCCGGCGCGCGGGTCTCCGGGATCGCCGCCGGGCTCCATGTCATCGCCGGACTGCCGCTGCGCGACGGGAGCGAGGAGGGGTTCCTCGCGCGGGTGCGGGGCGCGGGGGTCGCCGTACGCACCCTCGCGGAGTACGCGAACCACGGGGCCCACCACCACGCGGAAGCGTGCCCGGAGCCGGGTGAGGGTCCGTCCGGCGACGCCTCCGGCACCGTACGGCTGGTGCTCGGGTACGCGCATCTGACACCCGCGCGGATCAGGGCGGGCGTACGGCTGATGGCGGAGGCGGCACGCGGATGAGCGGTCAGCCGGACGGGCGGGACGGCATGTGACGCGTGGGAGCCGGCGACCGGGGCGGAATAGGCAGCCGGGGCGACACGCGGGGAGGGGGCACAGGAGACCGGGCGACGGGCAGGGCCGACACGCCGGGGCGGCGAGCGGGCGCCGGGCACATGAGGCCGGTAGCGGGCACTGCGCACATGCAGTCGCCAGCAGGCACTCCGCACCTGAAGCCAGCAGCGGGCACTGCGTACATGAGGCCGCCGCCAGGCGTCGCGCACATGAGGCCGATAGCAGGTGCTCCCCACCCTGAAGCCGCCAGCAGGCCCACGCACCCGAGACCGGTGAACCCGCACCGAAGCAGGCGCGCCAAAACCGATCAACCAACTCAGCGGCACACACCGCCGATGAACGGTCACGACGACACGCCCCACGGATGAACAGGTGGCCCGGGGGGCACGGGACTCAGGGGGCCGGTGCGCAGACGGCGCCCGCGCGGTCCGTTGTTCACTTCCGGTTCGCGTCCCCGCTGTGCCGCCCCCGTAGGAGTGACAGCGCCGCCGAGGACCGGTTCCCCTCGACGGCGTCCGGCCGGAAGCACCACCGGACCCCGCATCCCACCGGACCCCCGAACGCCACTGGAGGCCCCATGCACCCCGCCCCGCTCTCCGCCCCGCTCCCCGCCCGCCGCAGCGTGCTGCGCGGCTCGCTCGCCGCCTCGGCGGCCCTGGCCCTGCCCGCCGCCGGTCTCGGTGCCGCCCCCGCCCTCGCCCTGTCGGGCCGTCCCCGCGCGGGCTGGGGTGTGCAGACCGGGGACGTGACGACGGACTCCGCGCTGGTGTGGGTCCGCGCGGACCGTCCGGCCCGGATGGTCGTCGAGACCTCGGCCACCGAGTCCTTCCGCAGAACGAAACGCTGGTACGGCCCGCTGCTCGGCTCCGGCTCCGACTTCACCGGCACCACCGCGCTGCGCGGGCTGCCCGCCGGGGAGCAGATCCACTACCGGGTGCTGCTGGCCGACCCGGACGACCCGCGCCGGACGGGTGAGCCGGTCGAGGGCAGCTTCCGTACGGCGTCGGACCGGCGGCGCGACGGTGTCCGGTTCGTCTGGTCGGGCGATCTGGCCGGACAGGGCTGGGGCATCAACCCGGAGATCGGCGGCTACCGGATCTATGAGGCCATGGGGCGACTGGACCCGGACTTCTTCCTGTGCAGCGGGGACAACGTGTACGCCGACGGCCCGATCACGGGGTCCGTGACGCTGCCCGACGGGCGGATCTGGCGGAACGTCACCACCGAGGAGAAGTCCAAGGTCGCGGAGACGCTGGCGGAGTTCCGCGGGAACTTCCGCTACAACCTGCTGGACGCGAACCTGCGCGCGTTCAACGCCCGGGTGCCGTCGATCGTCCAGTGGGACGACCACGAGGTCACCAACAACTGGTACCCGGGCGAGATCCTGGGCGACGCCCGGTACACGGAGAAGCGGGTCGACGTGCTCGCCGCCTGGGCCCGGCAGGCGTTCTCGGAGTACTTCCCGATCTCCACGCTGCGCCACCCCGGGGGCCGGGTGCACCGTGTCCAGCACCATGGACCGCTGCTGGACGTGTTCGTGCTGGACATGCGCACATACCGGAACGCCAACTCGGCCGACGACCAGACCCGGGACCCGCAGGGCATCCTCGGCGCCGGGCAGCTGGCCTGGCTGAAGCGGGAGCTGTCGCGGTCGCGGGCGGTGTGGAAGGTGATCGCCTCCGACATGCCGCTCGGGCTCGTCGTGCCGGACACGGGCGACGGCAAGCCGCACATCGAGGCCGTCGCGCAGGGCGATCCGGGGGCGCCGCTCGGCCGGGAACTCCAGATCGCTGAGCTGCTGCGGCACATCAAGCACCGGCGGATCACCGGCACGGTGTGGCTGACCGCGGACGTCCACTACACCTCGGCGCAGCACTACCAGCCGTCGCGGGCCGCGTTCGGCGACTTCGAGCCGTTCTGGGAGTTCGTCTCCGGGCCGCTGAACGCGGGCGCGTTCCCGGCGAACGCGCTGGACGGCACGTTCGGTCCGGAGCGGGTGTTCCTGAAGGCGCCGACGGTGGCGAACGTGTCGCCCGCCGAGGGCTACCAGTTCTTCGGCGAGGTGGACATCGACGGCGGCAGCGGCGAACTGACGGTACGGCTGCGCGAGCAGGACGGGACGGTGCTGTTCGCCAAGACGCTCCAGCCGGGGCGGGTCGGGCAGTGAACCGCCGCCACCACACCGCGGAAGAGCCCTGTCACGACACCGCAGAACAGCCCTGTTACAGCACCGCAATAGAACCCACAAAGGGCACATAAGCACCTTTTACCGATCAGTCACAGGACGTTCGTGATCACGCAACACCGTTCCTTCACAGTGGCGGCATGAAGCGGAAGATGTCTGACGTCACCCGGGCGAGGCACGGACGTCCGGTGCACCACTGGCGACGGGACGTGGTGGAGCTGGCGGCGCTGTTCACGGCCGTCGCCGTCGCGGACGCCGTGGCCAATCTGATCGGGCACGGGCCCGGCGGCCCCGAGCTGCTGATGCTGTCGGCCGTGGTGCTGGTGGCCACGGCGGCGTTCCATGTGTGGTGGTCACGCCGCCACGGCCACGCCCCTCCGGCCCCCGATACCGGCGCCCGGCCCCGCTCCCCCGAGCGGCGGTCCGGGCCGGTGCCGGACGACACCACGACGGCCGCCGACGAAAGCCGTCCCAGGACCGGGCCCGACGAGCGCCGCCCAAGGACCGGCGCCGACGAGAACCGCCCCCAGGCGGGGCGCCCCGTGCTGTGGCGGATGCGGACGACCGTACGGGACGAACCGGGCGCCCTGGCCGCGCTGTGCACGGCACTCGCCGGGCACCGGGTCGACATCCTCAGCCTCCAGACGCATCCCCTGGGCGAGGAGACCGTGGACGAGTTCCTGCTGCGCTCCCCCGGCACCCTCGGCGCCGCGGAGCTGTCCCGCGCGGTGGCCCTCGCGGGCGGGTCCGGCACCTGGACCGAACGGGCCGACGCCCACGATCTGGTCGACGCCCCGACCCGGGTGCTCGGCCTGGCCACCCGGACCGCGCTGGACGCGGCGGAACTTCCGCTGGCCCTGCGGCAGTTGTTGGGACGGTGCACCATCCGCTCGCTGCCCGCGCGGCCCGCCCACTCCGGCAGGGCGCCGGACGGGGTCCCGGTGGAGGGCGCGCTGGAGGACACCGTGATGCGACTGCGAGCACCGGAAGGCGGAGTGATCACCGTGGAGCGGCCCTATCTGCCGTTCACACCCACCGAGTTCGCGCGGGCGCGGGCTCTGGTCGAGCTGGACTCCCGGCTCGGCCCCCGCGTCCCGCGCGGCCATGACGTCCTGACGCTGCCCGAGGGCGGCGACTTCGCCGTGCGCCGGGCCGGTCCCGGGGACGTCGAGGCGGCGAAGGCCATGCATGAGCGCTGCTCCGCGCACACACTCGGCCTGCGTTACCACGGCCCGGTCGGTGACGCCGACCGCTATCTCGGCCATCTGCTCAGCCCCCGCTTCGGCCGCACCCTCGCGGTCGAGACGGACGACGGCCGGATCGTGGGCCTCGGCCATCTGCTCTGGGACGGCGACGAGACGGAGGTCGCGCTGATCGTCGAGGACGCCTGGCAGCGGCGCGGCATCGGCGGCGAACTCCTCGGGCGGCTGGTGGCCATGGCGGTGGAGGCGGGCTGCGAGAGCGTGTACGCCGTGACCCGGTCCGGCAACACGGGCATGGTCGCCGCGATGCGCGCCCTCGGCCTCCCGCTCGACTACCAGATCGAGGAGGGCACCCTGGTCATCACGGCCCGGCTGGACGCGACACCGGTCACCTCGACTCTGCCGTACGACGCGGGCCGCCGGCGGAGCGTACGGGACTGAGCGCCATGGGGGCCGCCGGGTGGGCGCCGGTGGCCCCCAGCGCCCGGTCCAGGTCGGCCCACAGGTCGTCGACGTCCTCCAGGCCCACCGAGAGCCGCAGCAGCCGGTCGCCGACGCCCGCGGCCCGGCGGTCGGCCGCGTCGACGATGCGATGGCTGATGGACGCCGGGTGCTGGATGAGGGTGTCGACGCTGCCGAGGCTGACGGCGGGGGTGATCAGCCGGACGGCGGCGATGACCGCGTGCGGGTCGCCGTACGGCTCGAAGGCGATCATCGCGCCGCCGATCCGGGGGCGGTGCACATGTGCCACGCGCGGGTCGGCGGCCAGGCGGCGGGCGAGTTCGGCGGCGGTCGCGGAGGCCGCCCGGACCCGTACCGGCAGGGTCGAGACGCCGCGCAGCAGCAGATATCCGGCCAGCGGATGCAGCACCGCGCCGGTGGCGAACCGGATCTTGCGCAGCGCCCCGGCGAGTTCCTCGTCGCAGGCCACCACCCCGCCCAGGACGTCCCCGTGACCGCCCAGGTACTTGGTCGCGGAGTGCAGGACGAGCCGGGCGCCCTGCGCGGCGGGGCGCTGGAGGACGGGCGTGGCGAAGGTGTTGTCGGCGAGCAGCGGCACCGCACCGCAGGCGTGGGCGACGGCCCTTAGATCGACCTCGGCGAGCGTCGGGTTGGCCGGGGTCTCCACCATCACCAGCCCGGTGTCCGGGCGCAGCGCGTCGGCGATGCCGGCCGGGTCGGTCCAGGTCACCTCGGTGCCGAGCAGTCCGCCGGTGAGCAGATGGTCGCTACAGCCGTACAGCGGCCGGACGCCCACCACATGCCGCAGCCCGAGCGCGCCACGCGCCAGCAGTACGGCGGTCAGGGCGGCCATGCCGCTGGCGAACGCGACGGCCGATTCGGTGCCCTCCAGCCGGGCGAGGGCGGTCTCGAAGCGGGCGACGGTGGGGTTGCCGAGCCGCCCGTAGACCGGCGGGCCCAAGGGATCGGCCCCGGTGGCGGCGAACGCGTCCACCCGGTCGGCCTCGGCCCGGCTGTCGTAGGACGGGTAGGTGGTGGACAGGTCGATCGGCGGGGCGTGCAGCCCCTGGCGGGCGAGGTCGTCGCGCCCGGCGTGCACGGCTTCGGTGGCGAGGGCCCTCGGCGCGGCCTTCTCGGGGACAGGCGCGGTGTCCCCCGGGGTCCGGGGCGGAGTGGCTGACGTGTGCGAACGGGTGGGCGTGTCCATGAGGGAAACGGTGGCCGCCTGTCCGGCCGTGCGTCCGAAAACCCGTGCTACGTTCGCCCGATGGCCGAAACCGTCGTACTGGATCCGGTGGATCTCCAGTTGCTGCGGCTCCTCCAGAACGACGCCCGGACGACGTACCGCGAGCTGGCCGCGCGCATCGGGGTGGCGCCGTCGACCTGCCTCGACCGGGTGACCCGGCTGCGGCGGGCCGGGGTGATCCTCGGGCACCGGCTGCGGCTTGATCCGGCCAAACTCGGGCGGGGCCTTCAGGCGCTGCTGTCGGTGCAGGTCAGACCGCATCGGCGGGAGCTGGTGGGGCCGTTCGTGGACCGGGTGCGGGCGCTGCCCGAATCGCTGACCGTGTTCCATCTGACCGGCCCCGACGACTATCTGGTGCACGTCGCGGTCATGGACATGGCAGATTTGCAGCGACTGGTGATCGACGAGTTCACCTCCCGGCGTGAGGTGGCCCGGGTCGAGACACGGCTGATCTTCCAGCAGTGGGACTGCGGGCCGATTATGCCCCCGGCGCAATCGGGGTGACGTGTGCCGGGCGGTCGTATGAGGATGGTCGGCATGTCACAGACCAAGACCCCCCAGCTGCCCCGCGCGGTCGCCGACGCCTATGTCGACGACCTCATCGCCCTCGACCCGGTCACCGGTACCTATCTCGGCGTACCGGAGAGTTCGAGCAGATTGCCCGATCTCTCCCCCGCCGGACAGGAGGCGGTCGCGGAGCTGGCGCGGGCCACGCTGGCGCGACTGGACGAGGCCGAGCGGCTGCCCGGCGCGGACAGTGACATCGAGCGGCGCTGCGCCCGGCTGCTGCGGGAGCGGCTGACCGCCGAACTCGCCGTACATGAGGCGGACGAAGGGCTGCGCCAGGTCGGGAACCTGGGCACGCCGCTGCACTCGGTGCGTGAGGTGTTCACGGTGACACCGACCGACACGGACGAGGACTGGGCGGCGATCGCCGAGCGGCTCCGCGCGGTGCCCGACGCGCTGGCGGGCTACCGGGCCGCGCTCCAGCTGGGTCTGGACCGCAAGCTGTACGCGGCGCCCCGGCCGACGGCCACGTTGATCGAGCAGCTCGGCGAGTGGTCGGACACGGACGGCGGCGGGCGCGGCTGGTTCGAGGACTTCGCCGCCGCCGGACCGGACGCGCTGCGCGGGGAGCTGGACGCGGCGGCGGGCGCGGCGACCGCGGCCGTGGTGGCGCTGCGGGACTGGCTGCGCGAGGTGTACGCCCCCGCGGTCGAGGGCGCCCCCGACACGGTCGGCCGGGACCGCTACGCCCGCTGGGCGCGCTACTTCAACGGCACCGATCTCGACCTGGACGAGGCGTACGCGTACGGCTGGGCCGAGTACCACCGGCTGCTCGGGGAGATGAAGCAGGAGGCCGAGAAGATCCTGCCGGGTGCGGCGACCCCCTGGGCGGCGCTGGCCCATCTGGACGAGCACGGACGGCACATCGAGGGCGTGGACGAGGTCCGCGACTGGCTCCAGGGGCTCATGGACCAGGCGATCGAGGCGCTCGACGGCACCCACTTCGAACTCGCCGAGCGGGTGCGCCGGGTGGAGTCGCGGATCGCCCCGCCGGGCAGCGCCGCGGCGCCCTACTACACGGCCCCCTCGGAGGACTTCTCCCGGCCGGGCCGCACCTGGCTGCCGACCATGGGGCAGACCCGGTTCCCGGTGTACGACCTGGTGTCGACCTGGTACCACGAGGGCGTGCCCGGCCATCATCTCCAGCTCGCCCAGTGGGCGCACGTGGCGGAGAACCTCTCCCGCTACCAGGCCACCATCGGCGGGGTCAGCGCCAACGCCGAGGGCTGGGCGCTGTACGCGGAGCGGCTGATGGACGAGCTGGGCTTCCTCACGGACGCCGAGGAGCGGCTCGGCTACCTGGACGCGCAGATGATGCGGGCGGCCCGGGTGATCGTGGACATCGGGATGCATCTGGAGCTGGAGATTCCTGCGGATGCGCCGTTCCATCCCGGTGAGCGGTGGACGCCCGAGCTGGCCCAGGAGTTCTTCGGCGCGCACAGCAGCCGTCCGGCGGACTTCGTGGAGAGCGAGCTGACCCGGTATCTCACGATCCCGGGCCAGGCGATCGGCTACAAGCTGGGCGAACGGGCCTGGCTGCTGGGGCGCGAGAAGGCGGCCGAGCGGCACGGCGACGCGTTCGACCTGAAGGCGTGGCACATGGCGGCGCTTTCGCAGGGGTCGCTGGGGCTTGACGACCTGGTGGACGAGTTGGCGCGGCTGTAGGTCGGGCGGAGGGGGCGGCCGGATGGGACGGGGCCGGGGTGTTGCGGGGGCCCCCGGGGGGGGCTCGCATGTTCCGGCGTGTCCCGGCGCCGTCCGGCGTGTCCCGGCGTCTTCGGGCGTGTCCCCGCGTCGTCGTCCGGCGTGTTGCGGCGTCTTCTTGCGTGTCCCGGCGTGTTCCGGTTCAGCGCCGGAAGCCGCCTTCCGAGTCGATGACCTGGCCGGTGATCCAGCCCGCCTCGTCCGTGGCGAGCCAGGCGATCAGCCGGGCCGGGTCGTCCGGCATGCCCCAGCGTCCGGCGGGGAACCGGGCGGCGACGGCGTCGTAGTCGGCACCGGTCAGGTAGTCGGTGTCGACGGGGCCCGGATTGACCGTGTTCACGGTGATGCCCAGCTCGGCGAGGGTGGTGGACAAGGAACGGGTGACCGAGGCGAGGGCGCCCTTCTGGAGGCCGTAGGCAAGTTCGCCGGGCATCCCGCCCGCGATGTCCTGCCCGGACGTCATCATGACGACCCGCCCGCCGTGCGGCAGCCGCGGCTGCCGGGCGAACGCCTGGACGAGCAGCAGCACCGACCGGGTGTCCACGGCCCAGTGGTCGTCCAGCATCGCCGCGTCGATCTCGAAGAGCGTGCCGTCCCGGCCGCTGCGGGCGTGATTGGCGACCAGGATGTCCAGCCGTCCGCCGAGCGCCGCGGCGGCGGTGGCGATCAGCGCCGCGGGCGCTTCCGGGGCGGCCAGGTCGCCGGGGCCATGCGTGACGGTGGCGGCCTGGTCGCCGGACGCCTCGCGCACGGACGCGGCCACCTCCTCGGGGCGGTCGGCGCCCCAGGGCAGTTCGGCGTCGTGCGGCACATGGTGGTGGAGATAGACGGCGGCGCCGTACGCGGCCAGCCGCCGGGCCACGGCGTGTCCGATGCCCCCGCGTCTGCTGGCACCGGTCACCAGGGCGGTACGGCCGCGCAGGGGCAGGGGGTCACGGCGGAGCGCCTCGGGCGTGGGGTGGGGAAGTCGGGGCATGGCAGCCCATGATGGGGATCAAGAGGAAGCAGCGCATCCCCTTTTTCCCGCCCCCCTTGTTCCCTCCCGCTCTCCGGTCAGCAGCCGCAGGCCGCGCCCACCGGTGCCGTCAGCGGGTCGGCGGCCCGGCTGGTGCCCCCGTCGGCGGTCTCGTACGCGAAGCCTTCACGGGCCCAGTACTCGAATCCGCCGAGCATCTCCCTGACCCGGTAGCCGCGTTCGGCGAGGGCGAGCGCCGCGCGGGTGGCGCCGTTGCAGCCGGGCCCCCAGCAGTAGGTCACCACCGGCACGGCCGGGTCGAGGAGCCGGGCGGCCAGCGCGGGGATCTGGGCGGTGGGCAGATGCAGTGCGCCGGGCACATGTCCCTGCTCCCACGATGCGGTGGACCGGGAGTCGAGGAGCACGAAGCCGGGTCCGCCGTCGGCGGCCAGCGCGGCGGCGACGTCCGAGACATCGGTGTGGAAGGCGAGGGAAGCCCGGAAGTAGGCGGCGGCCTCGGCGGGAGCGGGACCGGCGGACGGCTGCGTCGTGATCGTCATACCGGAGAATCTACGGCGGCGGAACCGCCCCCTGAACCCCGGATCACCGGCACTTCGCTTGCCGCGCCATGGATTGCCCTGCTACTTCTGCCCCATGACCACGTTTTCCCCGGACGCCACCGACTGGCGCATTCTTGAGGTCCTCCAGCGCGACGGCCGGGCCAGTTACGCCGAGCTGGCGCGCGCCGTGGCCATGTCGCCGAGCGCGGTCACCGAGCGGGTACGGCGCCTGGAGGAGGCGGGGGTGATCCAGGGGTACGCGGCGGTGGTGGACCCGGAGCGGCTGGGCCTGGGCGTGCTGGCGTTCGTCCGGCTGCGCTATCCGCACGGCAACTACAAGCCGTTCCACGACCTGGTGGCCGCGACGCCGGAGATCCTGGAGGCCCATCACGTCACGGGGGACGACTGTTTCGTCATCAAGGTCGCCGCGCGCTCGATGCGGCACCTGGAGGAGGTCACGGGCCGGATCGCCGGGCTCGGAGCGGTGACCACGAGTGTCGTGTACTCGTCGCCGCTGCCGCGCCGGCCGATCGGCCGGTGACCGGGCCTGGGCCTACCGGACCCGGTGGGACGCCGGTGACCGGGCCCTGGGGGGCGGCCGTGACCGGAAGGGCGTGCCCTGGTGAGCCGACAGTGACCAGGATGACGTGCCCTGATGGGCCGCCGGTGACCGGAACACGCCCCCTGGTGCGCACGGTCGCCGGGCCCGCCGGGGCTCACCCGCGCTGCCGCAGCACCGACCCCGATCTGCTCTTCACCACCTCCAGCTGGGCGTGGACGCGGCGCCGCAGATCGGCGACATGGCTGACGATCCCCACACTGCGGTCCCGCTCCCGCAGCGAGTCCAGGACGTCCAGGACCTCGTCCAGCGTCTGGTCGTCGAGGCTGCCGAAGCCCTCGTCGATGAAGAGCGTGTCGAGGCGGACGCCGCCGGTCTCGTCGGTGACGACATCCGCGAGACCGAGCGCGAGGGCGAGGGAGGCGAAGAAGGTCTCACCGCCGGACAGCGTGGCGGTGTCCCGCTCCCGGCCGGTCCAGGCGTCCACCACATGCAGTCCGAGTCCGCTGCGGCCCCGTCCGCTGCGGTCGTCGGAGTGGACCAGGGTGTAGCGCCCGGAGGACATCCGGCGCAGCCGGACGGTCGCGGCGGCGGCCACCTGCTCCAGCCGGGCGGCGAGGACATACGACTCCAGGCGCATCCGGCGTTCGTTGTCGGCGGCGGTGCCCGCCGTGAGGGCGGCCATCCGGGCGACCCGGTCGTACTCCTCGCGCAGGGGGCCGAGTCGGCGCACCGCGTCGGCGGCGCGCGCGGAGAGGGTGTCCAGCTCGGTTCCGCGCCGGGCGGCGGCGTCCCGCGCGGAGGCCGCTTCCCGTACCCGGCGGGCGGCCCCGGTGGCGGTCCGCTCTGCGGTGGCGAGGTCGGCGGGGGGCCGCTGCGCGGCGGCGGTGGTGTCCCGCTCGGCGAGCACCGCGCGGACGGCTGCCTCTTCTGCCTGCCACTCGTCCAGCCGGTGTTGCAGCGCGCGGTGGGCGGTGTCGTCGAGCAGGGCTCCGGCGGCTTCGCGCGGCGTGTCGAACCCGGCACGGAACGCGGCGTCGGCGAGTCGCGCGTCGGCGTCCTTGAGGCGCTGGGCGGTGTCCTCGGCGTCCCGGGCGGTGTCGGCGGCCTCGGTGAGCAGCGCCACCTGCCGCTCCAACTGCCCGGCCCGCGCGGCGACACTCCCGGACGTGCCGCGCGCCTGCACCAAGTCGCTCTCCAGGGACTGGCGTTCCCGCTCCAGGGCGTCCCGGCGGGCGGTGCGGGAGGCGGCCCGCAGTTCGGCCTGCTGCCGGTCGGTGGTGCGCCGCTGGTGTTCCTGTTCGGCGTGGCGCAGCTCCTCATGCGCGGCGTGCAGCCCGGCCGCGTCGGCGCGGGCCCGCGCGAAGAGCCGCTCCAGTTCGTCGGTCTCGGTGGCGAGGCGGTCGGTCGGGGTGTCCCCGGCCTCGGCGGAGGCGGCGGCCAGGGCCTCGCGGACCAGACCGAGGCGGCGTTCGTCCTCGGCACGCCGCTCGTCGGCGCTCTGGTAGGCGGCCAGGGCACGTTCCTCGGCCTCCCGGCCGACATGTCCGTCGACTTTGCGGGCGGGCGCGGGGTGCTCCGTGGCACCGCAGACCGCGCAGGGCGCGCCGTCGGCGAGGTTCGCGGCGAGTTCGGCGGCGATACCGCTCAGTCGCCGCTCCTTCAGGTCGAGCCAGTGGGTGCGGGCGTCGGCCGCCGTCCGCGCGGAGGCGAGGGCCCGGTGCTGGGCGGATTCGGTGTCCTGGGCGAACTGGTCGCGCTGGCGGGCGGCGGCCAGCCGCCGCTGGGCGGGTTCGCGCTGCACCCCGAGCTGCTCGGCCCGGGTGGCGGCGTCCTGCGCGGTGTCGATCCGGGCCTGGAGGGCGCCGCGCAGGGTGTCCCAGCCGGTGAGCCAGGTGCCGGACTCGGTGAGGACGTCGTCGTCGGCGCGGTCCTGACGGTCCAGGTCCGCGCGTTCCCCGGTCAGTGCGGCGAGCCGCTGTTCGGCGCGGCGGGCGGCCTCCAGGCCGCCGAGTTCCTCGGCGGCGCGGCGGGCCGCGGTGGCGAGGCCGGCGGGTCCGGCTCCGTCGAAGGCGGCGGGCAGCGGGCCCCGGGCGCGGGTCTCGGCGGCGCTCGCGCGGCGGTGCTCGGCCTCGGCGGCGTCGCGCAGTTCCAGGGCGGGTGCGACGGCCGCCGCCTTGCGGGCCCGCTCCATGCGCGCCTGGGCCTCGCGGTGCGCCCCGGAGCGCTCTTCGAGCCGCTCCGCGCGCTCCCGCGCCTCGGCGAACCGCCCCTGGAGCCGCGCCACTTCCCGTACGTCGGCCAGGGCGCGGTCGGCGGCGGCCTGGGCGGACTCGGCGGCGAGCAGGCCCGCGCGGGCGATGTCGAGCCGCTCGCGGGCGGTGCTGCGGGCGACCGCGGCGGCGGCGAGGACGGTCCCGGCGAGTCCGGGGTCGCCGGGGGCGAGGTCGGGCAGTTCCATGGCGTCCCCGGCGGCCTGCTGCATCCGGTGGGCGTCTGCGAGCAGGGCCGTGTCCCCGTCGCGGACCGCGGCCTCGGTGGTGCGGCGGCGCTCGGCGAGGCGTTTCTCGACCTCCCCGAAGCGGTGGGTGTCGAAGAGGCGGCCCAGGAGCCGGCCGCGGGCCTCCGCGTCGGCGCGCAGGAACCGGGCGAAGTCGCCCTGCGGCAACAGCACGACCTGGCAGAACTGCTCCCGGCTCATCCCGAGCAGCTGGGTGATCTCCTCGCCGATCTCCTGATGGGAGCGGCTGAGGTCCCGCCAGGTGCCGGACCGGTGCTCGCGCAGCCAGGTCTGTGCCTTGTCGACCGTGGTGCCGCCGCCGCGCTTCTTGGGGCGGGCCCAGGGCGGCTGCCGGGTGATCTCCAGCCGCCGCCCGGCGACGGTCAGGTCGAGGGTGACGGACGTACGGGTGGCCGGTGCGGCGTGGTCGCTGCGCAGGGTCAGGCCCTGGCCGGTCTGGCGGGCGCCGGGGACGGCGCCGTACAGGGCGTAGCACACGGCGTCCAGGACGGAGGTCTTTCCGGCGCCGGTCGGGCCGTGCAGCAGGAACAGTCCGGCGGCGGACAGGGTGTCGAAGGCGACGCTCTGTGTGGTGCCGAACGGGCCGAAGGCGGTGACGTCGAGCCGGTGCAGCCTCATGGGGCGACCTCCCGGACGGTCAGGTCCGCGCGGACCGTGTCGAACGCGTCGCGCAGCACCGCGCGCTCCCGCTCGTCGGGTCCGGCGCCGCGCACATGGGCCACGAAGTCCTCGGCGATCTCCTGGTCGGTGCGGCCCGCGAGCCGCCGGGCATACGACACATCGGGGTCGTCGGGCGGCCGGTCCGGGTCGAACACCAGCCCGAGGGTGTGCGGGAAGCGCTCGGTGAGCCGGGCCATGGGGTCGCCGGGGCGGATGGCGTCGGTGAGCGTGGCCTCGATCCAGGACTCCTCGTACGGCGTGAGGCCGGGGTCGGCGAGCAGGTCCTCCAGGGTGCCGCGCAGCCGGGCGAGCGGGCGCGGGACGGGGCAGTCGAGGCGCTCGGCGGTGACCGCCCCGTCGGCGTCGAGGTCGATCAGCCACATGCTCTTGCGGTGGTCGGTCTCGGAGAAGGAGTAGGCGAGCGGGGAGCCCGAGTAGCGCACGCGCGGGGAGAGGGTCTGGCAGCCGTGCAGATGTCCCAGCGCCACATAGTCGACCCCGTCGAAGACCGCCGCGGGGACGGCGGCGACACCGCCGACCGTGATGTCCCGTTCGCTGTCGCTGATCTGTCCGCCGGTGACGAAGGCATGGGCGAGGACGACGGAGCGGGTGCCCGGGGGCCGGGCGGCGAGGTCCGCGCGGACCCGGTCCATGGCGGCGGCGAGCACCGCCTCATGTCCGGCCTTCGCCACGTCGAACTCGTCCTTCACCAGGGCGGGTTCGAGATACGGCAGTCCGTAGAAGGCGACCTCGCCGAACGTGTCGCCCAGCATCACGGGGGTGCCGCAGCCGGCCGGGTCGGTCCGCAGATGGATACCGGCCTGTCCGATCAGCCGGGCGCCGACACCGAGCCGCCGCGCGGAGTCGTGGTTCCCGGAGATCATCACCGTCGGCACCCCGAGGGCGGCGAGGCGGTGCAGGGCGTCGTCGAACAGCTCGACCGCGGCCAGCGGGGGCACCGCGCGGTCGTACACATCGCCCGACACGACCACCGCGTCCACCGCGTGCTCCCGCGCGCTCGCCACGAGATGGGCGATGAACTCGGCCTGGGCGCCGAGCATGTCGACCCGGTGGAACGCCCGGCCGAGATGCCAGTCGGATGTGTGGAGCAGCCTCATGATCCCCGAGACTAGCGGCCGGGTCCGACATCACGGCGGTTACTTCCGTATCGCCCCACCATGTCCGGCCCCGCACCTCACTGTTGTACCGATTCACCCGATGGTTCACTGTGCTGCCGAGGCGCCTCAGACATCTCCGTAGGTCTCGCCGCCCGCCTCGAAACCGGCCGTCCCGGCGGTGCTGTCCGCCAGCCATGCGCGGAACGCGGGGACGTCGGCGTCGGGGAGGCCGATCTCGATGGTGACCTGTTCGCCGTAGCGCACGTCCAGGACCGCGCGGCCGGTGGCGAGGAGGTCGTTGTGCAGTCTGCCCGCGCGCTGATGGTCGACGGTGACCGTGGCCAGCCGGAAGCGGCGGCGGGTACGGGTGCCGAGCGCGTCGAGGGCCTCGCCGACCGCTCCGCCGTAGGCCCGGATCAGTCCGCCCGCGCCGAGTTTGACCCCGCCGTAGTAGCGGGTCACCACGGCGACGGCGTAGCGGACGTCTCGGCGCAGCAGCATCTGGAGCATGGGGACGCCCGCGGTCCCGCCGGGCTCGCCGTCGTCGCTGGCCTTCTGCACCGCCGCGTCCGCGCCGATGACATAGGCCCAGCAGTTGTGGGTGGCGTCGGCGTGCTCCTTGCGCACCCGCGCGATGACGTCCTGCGCCTCCCGCTCGGTGGCCGCCGGGGCGAGCGAGCACAGGAAGCGGGAGCGGTTGACCTCGGTCTCGTGCACACCCGCGCGGGCCACTGTGCGGTACTCGTCCTGCATCCGCCCAGCCTATGCGGCCCCCTCCGGCGGCCCCCATCTAGGTATCCGCACTCATGCGCGATACCGGGCGGAGCGTCAGGCTGACCCCGGACGACACGCGCGGACGGAGGAACGATGACGAGGGAAGCCGGGCCAAGGAGGGCGATGGCGGAGACGGGACGTAGGCGGGGCCCTTCGGGCGCGGCGCAGGCGGTGGCCTGTGTGGCGCTGCTCTGCCTGGACCTGCTGGTCGTCGCCTGGATGTGGCTGGCCTGGGGCGTCACCGGCTGGAGCGACAGCTACGACCCGGACAACCGGGCCGACGCGCCCGGCGTGGCCCAGCAGGCCATGTGGCTCCTGTTCGGTGGGGCGGCCCTTAGTGGCGGTGGGCTGCTCGCGCTGCGCTGGCGCGCTCCCGGGGTGCTTCAGCTGATCGTCCTGGGCGGGGCGGGAGCCGTGGCGGGGAGCTTGGCGGCGATGGGGTAGGGCGGGGAGGGGGGCTGGTCAGTGGCGGGGGTGGGACGGACGCTGGTCTGCGGCGGGGTGGGAGGCCGCTCAGGGCCGGGCTTGGAGGGCTGGGGGGCTGGGCCGGGCTGGAGCGGGATGCCCGGCGGGCTGGGGAGGGCCGTATAGGGGAGCCGTATAGAGGGATGGACCGCATAGGCGGGCCCTACGCACAGGCAGGCACGGCCCGCGTGGGCGGCCGATCTGCATTGGCGGTCGTACGCAGGCCCACCCGCGCGGCTGCCCCCTCCCGTAGGCGCCCACCCGCGCGGCCCCCTCCCGCAACCCCCATCCCAAAGGCACCGCCCCGCAGCGCGCCCTCCCGCAACCCCCACCCCAAGGCACCGCCCCGCAGCGCGCCCTCCCTCACGCCGCCTTCTTCCGCCCCCGTGGCACCATCACCGCCGTCAGCAGCGCGCTGCCGGGGGCGAGGGTCTGCCAGGCGGGGCCGTACCAGCTCAGGACGGCCAGCGCCGAGGTGGGGAACTTCTCCCGGACCTGTTCCAGGGTGCCGTTCAGGCCGTCGCCGGCGAGTTCCAGGACCAGGTCCTCCAGGCCGGGGTTGTGGCCGACCAGGAGCAGGGTCTCCACCTGGGGCCGGGTCTCGCGGACGACGGCGAGCAGGTCCGGTACGTCGGCCGCGTACACGCGCGGGTCGTGGCGGACCGGTGGCGGGGTACCCCACTGGGCGGACGCCAGTTCCCAGGTCCGGCGGGCGCGTACGGCGGTGGAGCACAGGCAGAGATCGGGCAGGAGGTCGGCCTCGGCGAGGGCGCGCCCGGCGGCGGGGGCGTCCCGCAGGCCCCGGGGTGCCAGGGGCCGGTCGTGGTCGGGGACGCCTTCCGGCCAGGCGGACTTCGCGTGCCGCAGCACCACCAGGCGGCGCAGCGGGCCCGTCCCCGCCCGCGCGGTCACGCCTGCGCCCCCAGGTCCCGGGCGAGTTCCAGGCCGAGCAGCCGGTCGGCGTAGGCGTAGGTCTCGAAGCGGGCCCCGTCGGGGATGCCGGGGTCGGCCGCGACGCCGTGCAGGACGTCCAGGACACCGGGCACGTCGAGGTCGTCCTCCCAGGCCGCGCGGAGCCGGTTGCGTACCCCGCCGGGGATCGGCCGGGAGGGGGTCCGGGCCCAGCCCGCGACCGCGCGGCGCCAGTGGGCGAGGGTGCCGCGGGCCTCGTCCAGCGCGGCGGCGTCCACCCGCGCGGGACGGCCGCGCCGGGCCGAGATCAGGGCGAGCCGCAGGACGGACGGATCGGTGCCCAGCGGCGGCCCGGCCGGGGGGTCCACCGGGGCCACGGCGATGAGCACGCCCTCGGCGGCGACCGGGGCGCCGTCCCCCGTGCACGCCGGTGCCGGTGACTCGGGGAGCAGCGCCTCCCCCTCCGCGACGTGTATCACCTGGGCCGCTCCGAGCGCCTGTCCCACGTCCCGGCCCTCCTCGAAGGGCCGGACGCCGAGCGCGGCGGCCTCCGCGCGCAGCTCGGTCTGGTCCACCGCGCCGCTCAGCACCGCCCAGACCGGCGTACCGCCCAGTTCCAGGGCGCGGACGAGGACATCGGCGACCAGCAGCACCCGCAGGGCGGTGGTGTCGTGTCCGGTGGCATGGACCTCGACGCGGGTGAGTCCCCGGCGGACCGGGGCGGCGTCGGCGGATTGGCCCGTTCGGGCGTCGATGATGCGCAGCACGGCCCGAGCGTAGGCCCGAACACCGCAATACGCAGGCATGTCATGAGGCATCCGGACACGTTGGCGTGGAAACGCGGTCGGCGGCGGCCGGTGTGCGACGGCGGGAATCTCCACGGGCCGCCGCGCGTTCACACCACAGGCACCCGATCACAGGTGCCGGACAGCTCCGCCTCTGGTGGGACCGTTGGCGGCGGGGTTGTGTGGGACGACCAGGAGGCCGGCCGTGTACGGCGACGCAGCGACCATCCGCAAGATCCTCACCGAGTCGGGCGACACCTGGGCCGTGGTGGGCCTGTCCTCGAACCAGTCGCGTGCGGCCTACGGTGTCGCCGATGTGCTCCAGCGGTTCGGCAAGCGGGTGATACCCGTCCACCCCAAGGCGGAGACGGTCCATGGCGAGCAGGGTTACGCCTCGCTGGCGGACATCCCCTTCGAGGTGGACGTGGTGGATGTGTTCGTCAACAGCGACCTGGCGGGCAAGGTGGCCGACGAGGCCGTCGCCAAGGGTGCCAAGGCGGTCTGGTTCCAGCTCGGGGTGGTCGACGAGTCGGCGTACGAGCGCACCCGTGCGGCGGGCCTGGACATGGTCATGGACCGCTGCCCGGCGATCGAGATACCCCGCCTCGGCTGATCCGGTGCCCGGCTGATCCACGGCCGGTACAGGGTCTCCGGCACACGTCCCGGCTCGCCATACTGTTCGAGTGCATCTCCCTTCCCCCGCGCCCGAGTTCACCGCTCCCGTCGTCATCGTCGGAGCCGGGCCCGCCGGTCTCACCGTCGGCAATGTCCTGCGCGCGGCGGGAGTCGAGTGCGTCGTGCTGGAGACAGGGACCCGGGAATCCATCGAGACCAGGCCCCGGGCCGGAGTGATCGAGGAGTGGGCGGTGCAGGCCCTGCGGGCGCGCGGGCTGGCCGACGGACTCCTCGCGCGGGCCGGGCTGCACACCGCGTGCGAGTTCCGCTTCAACGGGCAGCGCTATCCCTTCCCCTACCAGCGACTGACGGGCCGTCATCACTTCGTCTACCCGCAGCAACTGCTGGTCACCGACCTGGTGCGGGAGTACGCCGACGTACGCGGCGGGGACATCCGCTTCGGTGTCCGCGAGGTGGAGCTGCACGACCTGGACTCGGCGCGGCCCTCCGTGTCGTACCGCCGGGACGGGACCGGCTCGCGGGAGGTCGTGCACTGTGCGTTCGTCGCGGGCTGCGACGGGGCGCGCGGGGTGTCCCGGGCCGCGCTGGTCGATCACGGGGCACGGATCTCCCGGCACACGTACGGCATCGGCTGGCTGGCGCTGCTGGCCGAGGCGCCTGCGTCGGCGGACTCGGTGCTCTTCGGCTGCCATCCGCGCGGGTTCGCCGGACACATGCCGCGCAGCCCCGAGGTGACCCGCTACTACCTCCAGTGCCCACCGGGGGACGATCCGGGGAACTGGCCGCGCGACCGGATCTGGGAGGAACTCCAGGAACGGCTGGGCGCGGCGGGCGCCGACCCGCTGACCGAGGGGCGGCTGACCGAGAAGCGCGTCCTGGACATGCACGACTACGTGGTCGAGCCGATGGCGCACGGGCGGTTGTTCCTGGCCGGTGACGCGGCCCATCTGGTCGCGCCGATCGCGGCCAAGGGCCTCAACCTCGCGCTGCACGACGCCTTCCTGCTCGGGGACGCCCTGGCGGCCCGGCTCACCGGCGGCGACGAGCGGGGGCTGACCGGATACTCGCAGGCGTGTCTGCGGCGGGTGTGGGACTACCAGGAGTTCTCACAGTGGCTGTCCGAGCTGTACCACGGTACGGCGACCGGCGACCCGTTCCGCGCGGGCACCACGCTGGCCCGGCTGCGGCGGCTGTTCACCTCCGAGACGGCCGCCGCCGCCTTCGCCGAGCAGTACCTCGGCACCGCGACCCACTACTGACCGCGCCTCAGTCGTGCGGCGGACGGTCGGTCAGCCGATGGTCCGCGACGTTCAGCGCCTCGTCCACCAGCCGCCGCAGATGCCCGTCCGGCAGCGCGTACACGACCCGGCGGCCCTCCTTGCGGGTGCTCACCAGCCCGGCCAGCCGCAGCCGCGCCAGATGCTGGCTCACCGCGGGCCGGGCCGCGCCGCACCGCTCGGTCAGGGTGGTGACATCGGCCTCCCCCGCCATCAGGGAGTGCAGCAGGGTGAGCCGGGTGCGGTCGCCGAGCAGCGCCAGCACCTCGGCCGCGAGCGCGAACTGCTCCTCGCCCGGGGTGCGCGGGTGCGCATCCTGCGCAGCTGACAGGTACATGCGTGCGTTCATACGCACATAATGGCGCCGCGGACGGGGTACGTCCACTGTCGTCATCCACTGTCGTCCGCGCACCGGAGGGAGAGGGGAGCACATGAGCGGCCATTCGCACCCGCACGACGACCGCGACAACCAGGGCCATGACCACCCGCATCACCAGCACCACCCGCGTCGCAACCGTCTCTCCCGTCTCCTCACCCCGCACTCCCATGGGACGGCGGACAGACTGGATCAGGCGCTGGAGACGTCGGCGCGGGGCATGCGGGCGCTGTGGGTCTCGCTGGCCGTGCTCGGGGCGACCGCGCTGGCGCAGGCGGCCGTGGTCGCCCTGTCCGGGTCGGTCGCGCTGCTCGGCGACACGGTCCACAACGCGGCCGACGCGCTGACCGCCGTACCGCTGGGCATCGCGTTCGTGCTGGGGCGGCGCGCGGCGAACCGGCGGTTCACCTACGGGTACGGGCGGGCGGAGGATCTGGCCGGGATCGTGATCGTCCTGACGATCGCCGCCTCGGCGGCGTTCGCCGGGTGGGCGGCGGTCGGGCGGCTGCTGGAGCCGCGTCCGGTGCAGCACCTCCCGGTGGTGGCGGTGGCGGCGCTGGTGGGGTTCGCGGGCAACGAGTGGGTGGCCCGCTACCGGATCGGGGTGGGCCGGTCGATCGGCTCCGCGGCGCTGGTCGCCGACGGGCTGCACGCGCGGACCGACGGCTACACCTCGCTGGCGGTGCTGCTGGGCGCGGGCGGCTCCGCGCTGGGCTGGTGGTGGGCGGACCCGGTCGTGGGGCTGGCGATCACCGCGGCGATCGTGCTGGTGCTGCGGGACGCGGCGCGCGAGGTGTTCCGGCGGGTGCTGGACGCCGTAGACCCGGAACTGGTGGACCGGGCGGAACAGGCGCTGACGGCCGTGCCCGGCGTGATCGCGGTGGGTGAGCTGCGGCTGCGCTGGATCGGCCACCGGCTGCGCGCGGAGGTCTCCGTGGTGGTGGACGGCGAAGCGACGGTACGACAGGCGCACGCGGTGGCCGTGGACGCCGAGCACGCGCTGCTGCACGCGGTGCCCCGGCTGACGGCGGCACTGGTGCACGCCGACCCCGCCCCCGTACCGGGAGGGACGGACCCGCATCTGCCGCTGGCCCATCACTCCCCCGCGCGGCCCCGGCAGGTGTGACCCCGCCGGGCGGGGCGTCAGGCGACTCCGAGCCCCTCCAGGACCACCGCGCCCGGCAGTTCGGCGAACGCCTTGCCCGGAACCAGCAGCTTCCCGCGCCTGCGCCCGCTGCCGACGAGAACGTACGGCAGGTCCACCACGGCGGAGTCCACCAGCACCGGCCAGTCGGCGGGCAGGCCGATCGGGGTGATGCCGCCGTACTCCATGCCGGTCTCGCCGGTGGCGGTGTCCATGGCGGCGAACGACGCCTTGCGGGAGCCGAGTTGGCGGCGGACGGCGCCATTGACGTCGACGCGGGTGGTGGAGAGGACCACGCAGGCCGCGAGCGTCGTCTCGCCGCCGCGCTTTCCGGCCACGACGACGCAGTTCGCGGACTGTTCGAGCAGTTCCCGCCCGTAGTGCTCGACGAAGACGGCGGTGTCGGCCCACTGCGGGTCGGTCTCGACGTAGACGATCTGCTCGGCCGGGACGCTTCCGCTCCAGTCGCGGACGGCGGCGGCGACCGGGGCGGTCAGCTCACCGAGGGCGTCGGGGGCGGGAGTGGCCTGGTCGAAGGTGCCGATGGGTGCGCGCATCCGGGCACGGTAACAGGGAGCACGACGGCTCGGGACGGCGTCTCGGTGTACGGGCGGCGGGCCTTTGGGCGGCCCTTGGGTGACCCTTGGGCGGCCCCTGAGCACGCCTCCGGACTGCCCTCAGTACGCCTCCGGACCGCCTCGCGGTGCCACCTCCGGCGGCCCATCGGTGCACCTCCGACGGCGCCTCGATACCCCTCCGGGCGGCCCATCGACGCGACCTCCGGACGCCCCTTCAGTGCACCGGCGGGACGGACACCGCCATCATCAGGCGCATAGGGACCTCGCCCGTATTGCCGTACACATGTGCCGCGTTCGCCTCGAAGGCGGCGCTGGCTCCGGCCGGGACGTGGTGGTCGGTGCCGTCGACGGTGAGGGTCAGCTCGCCCTCGGTGACATGGACCAGTTCCACCGTGCCGCTGGGGTGCGGGTCGGAGCCGCTGGACTCGCCGGGCATCAGCAGCCACTCCCACAGCTCCAGCGGACCGGGCGCCTCCGTTCCGGCGAGCAGCAGGTTGTAGCTTCCGGCGTCGGTGTGCCAGAGGCGGACGGCCTGGTCGGCGGGGACGATCCGGACCTTGGGGCCCTGCTCGTAGTCGAGCAGGGTGGTGATGCTGATGCCGAGGGCGTCGCCGATCTTGACGACCGTGCCGAGGCTGGGGTTGGTGCGGGCCTGCTCGATCTGGATCAGCATGCCCCGGCTGACCCCCGAGCGGGCGGCCAGCACATCGAGCGTGAAGCCGCGCACCGCGCGCCAGTGCTTCACATTGCGCGCCAGGGACTGGGTCAGCAGTTCGAGGTCCGACACATTCCACCCAACATCTAGACCGGCGTCGTCGACCGTGCGGTACCGGGTCGTTCACCGAACTGTACTGCGGGGCGGGCGCCGCGGCGTCCGGCGGGGACGGCTGCGTCAGCCCCGGTCAGCCCTGTCAGCCCTGTCAGCCCGGTCGGCTCAGTCGGCGTCGAGCTGGGCGAGCCGCGCGAGGTCCGCCTCGTCCAGGTGCGCCAGTTCCGCGAGCCGGGCCGCCGACGCCTCGTCGAGACCGGACAGCGCCAGCAGCTGCTCCGACGTCACCCCGTCCGGGATCGGGACCGGCGCCGGGGTGCGCAGCGGCGGCTGCCAGCCCTCGGCGGCGGTCCAGCGCCGTACGACCCGGGCGGGCGCGCCCGCGACCACCGCGTGGTCGGGGACCGCGCCGCGGACCACCGCACCGGCGGCGACCACCACGTTCCGGCCGATCCGGGCGCCCGGCAGGATCACCGCGCCGGTGCCGATCCAGCAGCCGGGGCCGATCTCGACCGGCTCCATGCGCGGCCACTGCTTGCCGATGGGCTGCTGCGGATCGTCGTAGGAGTGATTGGTGGAGGTGACATAGACATACGGGCCGAAGTAGCAGTCGGCGCCGATGGTGACCGTGGTGTCGGCGATGACATGACTGCCGCGGCCGAGCACGACCCCGTCGCCGATGCGCAGGATCGGGTCGGGGCCGAGATCGAGGTCGGGCATCAGTCCGGCGGTCAACGTGACCTGTTCGCCGACGATGCAGTGCGCGCCGATGCGGATCCAGGGTTCGCCGAAGACCGTGCCGAGCGGGAAGGCCAGTCTGGTACCTGTTCCCATCGCGCCGAAGCGCAGGCGGCCCGGCCGCTCGGCCGTCACGGAGCCCGTGCGCTGCACCCAGGCCCACCCCGCGTGCACCGCGCGCTGCGCCATCCGGCGCCGCCAGGACGAGAACGTGTTCTTGCGCTTCGCCACGGGTTCACGGTACTCAGCGGTCGGCGCGGGCAGGGCACCGGCACCCTGTGATCTTCGCCCTACCGGGTGACGTACGGTGCTCTCGGGCACCCGCAGGTACTCATCGGTACGTACGGACGGACGGACGGATGTACGCACCGGTACGCACGGATCGCTTCCCCCATTTTCCTCCCAGGGAGACGGCATGACGCAGCAGGCGCTGATCACCGGTATCGGCGGCAGGGAGCCGGAGATCGACCCGACGGCGTTCGTGGCCCCGACGGCCGCCGTGATCGGGGACGTGACGATCCGCGCGGGAGCGAGCATCTGGTACGGGGCGGTGCTGCGCGGCGATGTCGAGCGGATCTCGGTGGGCGCCGACAGCAACATCCAGGACAACTGCACCCTGCACGCCGATCCCGGCTTCCCGGTGACCGTCGGCGAACGGGTGTCCGTCGGCCACAACGCGGTGGTGCACGGCGCCACCGTGGCCGACGACTGTCTGATCGGCATGGGCGCCACCATCCTGAACGGCGCCGTCATCGGCGAGGGGTCGCTGGTCGCCGCGCAGGCGCTGGTGCCGCAGGGCATGGAGGTGCCGCCGGGGTCTCTGGTGGCGGGCGTACCGGCGAAGATCCGCCGCGAACTGACGGCGGAGGAGCGGGAGGGGCTGACCCTGAACGGCACGCTGTACGCGGAGTTGGGGAAGGCGCATGGGGCGGTGCACGGGCAAGGGCGCGGTTAGAGGGGTGTAGGGGGAGGGGGCGCAGGGGGGCGAGGGGACTCGCGCGGCGGGGCAGGTACATGTGGGCGGGGCTCGCGTCGACCCTTCCGGTATGCCCAATTCCGCTCCCTTCCCCTGCGTTACATCGCATCCCCGTGCCGCCCCGCTCCGCCGCGTCTTCCGAACTCCCCGGCCCCTGTTGTCATTCACTGAATGGCCGTACGATCAACGCACCACGCACGACGCGTTCCCCGGCGGCCTTCGCCGGTAGTGAGGTGGGCAGAGGTGTCGCCACGGTCGGCCCGGGTCAATGAGGAGATGCGGGAGCAGTCGCGGGAGCGCATCCTGACGGCCGCGCTGGAGGTCTTCGCCGCGAAGGGCTACCACGACGCCACCGTCACCGACATCACCACACGGGCGGGTGTCTCACGCGGACTGCTCAACTACTACTTCCCCGGCAAGCAGAACCTCGTCGAGGAACTGCTCGACCGCCATCTCGACGCGGTGACCGGCGTCCTGGACGTCACCGGCACCGCCGACGAACGGCTCGCCGCCATCATCGACGGCATCCTGTACGCCGCGTCCACCACGGTCCCGGTGCAGCGGATGGCGCTCAGTCTGGTCGTCAACCCGGCCACCCTGCCGCTGTTCGCCGCCGCCGAGTCCCGCAAGGAGGAGCGGCTGCGGTACATGGAGGACGAGTTGCGGGGGATCTTCGCCGAACGCGGCGCCGACGACCCGGCACTGGAGGAAGTACTGCTGCGCAGCGTCCTGGAGGGCGTGGTCTTCAAGATCGCGGTCTATACGGACGACTTCCCCGTCGAACGCGTCCGGCGGCGCCTGTACGCCATGTACACGCTGCCCGAGCCGGACCGCACACTGCTGGGGGCCGAGCCACCACCGGTGGGCCGGATGCGGGCGAACCGGGTGGATCGGGAGGGCCGGACGTCCCGGGCGGGTCGGAGCGACGGGGCGTAGGCGATGCGGAGGTGCGGGGATTCCGGGGTTCGGAGATTCAGGGATTCGAGGTCACGGATTGACGGATCTAGGGATGCAGGGATTAAGGGATGTTACGGATGTAGCGGATGTAGCGGATGTATGGGATGCCGACGGACGTGGCGGGGCGCACGGGTGCTCAGAAGCAGGGCGGGCCAGGGGGGCGGGCGGTGTCGCGGGGCGGCGGCGGTCGTGGCCGGGAAGCGACCGACCAGTGAGGGGAAGCACGCATGTACCGGGGACGGCGGCAGGGCGAGGGGCCCTCGGGCGACGGCGGGTGGGGCGAGGGATGGCGGCGGTCCGGTGAACGGCGTTCCAGTGAACGGCGGTCGGGCGAGCGGCGATTATGGGAGCGGACCCGCCGCCAGGCGGAGGCACTGGAACTGCCCCGCCCCTTCGACGCCGAACGGTTCATCGCCGCGCTGGCCGAGCGGCGCGGGCGGCCCATCAGTGTGCTGCCGGTGGTCATACCCTCGTCCGCGCCCTGTGGACTGCTGGTCACCACGGACCTCGCCGACTACATCCTCTACACGGCCGGGACGACGGGCTTCCACCGTCAGCACATCCTGCTCCACGAGGCGGCCCATCTGCTGTGCGGGCACGACCGCGGCACACCGGCCACCGCCGCCGCGTCCCGGCTGCTGCTGCCGGGCCTGTCCCCCGCGCTGGTCCGCCGCGTCCTCGGCCGGTCCGTCTATTCCGAGCCACAGGAGCGCGAGGCCGAGCTGCTGGCCTCGCTGATCCTGCACCGCGCCCAGTCCGAGGACGCCGCCGCACCGCCCGGGGACGGTACCGAACCCGACCGCGCCGAGGCGCTCGTCGGCTCGCCACACGCCCCGCACACCACGGCATGGACCAGCCGGCGGCCCGGATGAGCGACGGTCTCGCCTACGGTCCGGCGCTGGTGGCGATGGGCGTGGGCTGGTACGAGCTGCGGCTGTCACGCGGCCCGCGCGCCGGACGTTCCGTACGGCTCCTGTGTCTGTTCGGGGTACTGCTCGGCGCGGCGATGGCGGTGCTGGCGCCCGCCACGATGGCCGCCGCCGACCACGTCTGGCCTGGGCTGTCGCCGCTCGCGCATCTCCTTGGCCGGGAACTGGAGATGACCGCGCTGGCCTTCCTCCCTCTCGTCGTGATCGAACTCGACCTCCCTCCCCGCTGGCGCGCCCGCCGCCGCACCCACCTCACGGTGACGGCTATCGCACTGCCCCTGTGCGCGGGCCTCTTCCTGGCCGCCGGACCGGACATCAACGACGGAAAGCTGTCAGCCGACGGCCTCGGCTGGATACTGCTCGCCCTCTTCGGCGCGATCTTCACGAGCTACGGACTCTGGTGTCTGGTGGTCTTCGCGCTGCCGGTCCTGGACCACGCCCGGGGACTGCCGTCCGGCCCACTGCGTACGGGGCTGCTGCTCATCGGCGCCGGCGCGGCGATCGGGCTGGTCTGGGGTGCGTGGGGCGTCACCGGCATCAGGAACATGGTGGTGACCCATCAGCAGGGGGCGGCCCAGGACCCGGTGGCCGTAGCGCTGGGCACGGGATGCCTGGCGGTGGCGGCCCTGGGAGCGACGGCCGCCCGCTGGTCCGGTGCACTGGACGGGCTACGGCGACGCCTACGCGCCCGGCGCGACCACCACGCCCTGGAAGGGCTGTGGGCGGCGCTGCACACGGTCCTCCCGGAGACCGCGCTGCCCGTACACCCCTGGCCCGGCGGCGGACGCCCGGTGCGCAGGGGCCGGGGCCTGCGGGGGCGCGTCGGGCTGCGGGACGTGGAGTTCGCCCTGTACCGGCGGGTGGTGGAGATCCGGGACGGCTATCTGGCCCTACGGCCCCACGTCCCGGCGGAATTGCCAGACTGGACCCGCACGGCTCTCGACTACTTCCCCCCTCCCCGTCCAGCCGTGGCCGCCGTCACGGAAGCGGCGGCGGTCGCGGCGGCCATCGAGGCGGCGACGGCGGGTCATCGGCACCGGGAGGCCGGGACCGCCGCTCCCCCGTGTGCGACCGGTCCCCTCGTCCCGGCGTCCGCCCCGGCCGGGGGCGGCACGGTCGACGCGGAGGCAGCCTGGCTCACCCAGGTCGCCGAGGCGTTCACCACGTCGGTGGCGGTGGAGCATGTCCGCCACCGGGCTCGCAAGCGGTTCGCGGGGACACGGGAGACGCGCGAGACGCGGGAACTGTCCGCCGGGGGTGGGGCGGGCTCCGTCGGGGAGGGCGTACGGGCCTGATCCACCCCCTTCCTTGGCGTACCCGGACCGGTCACCGACCCCGCTCATCCGGGCTTCCCTGAACCAGCCACCGACCCCACTCACCCGGCCTACCCGACCCCGTCACCGGCCCCGCTCACCCGGCTCACCGGACCCTGCCACCGAACCGGTCGACTCGGCCCAGTCTGCTCGGCCCATTGGTCCCACTCGATCCGCGCGGCCCCGGGTGGTCCCTGGGGTCGCCCGGGGTCGGCGCCTGGGCGGGGGGCCTCTGCGGCGGGGCGGACGGCAGGGGTCCGATCCAGCGGCGGTGGACGCCCACGACGTACAGCCCATGCCGCCGCAAGTGTCGGCACCCGCACCCGCACCCGCACCCGCACCCGCACCCGCCGCAGGGTACGGCGCCGAGGGCGACGCGCCACACCCGTCGAGCCGCAGAGCCAACCGCCCCGCTCCGCCCCGCCTCCGTCCGCTCACCCCACCACCGCCGCCACCCCCGTCGGCGTTCCTGTCTGCCCCTCCACCAGCGCCCGGTACTCGTCGCACTCCCGCAGTAGGGCGTCATGGCTGCCGGTGCCCCTGACGCGGCCCGCCGCGAGGACGACGATCCGGTCGGCGTGCCGGACCGTGGTCAACCGGTGGGCCACCACGACCACCGCGCGGTCCCGGGCCAGCCGGTCCACGACATCCCGCAGCAGTTGTTCATTGACGCCGTCGAGCTGGGACGTGGGCTCGTCCAGGAGGACCACGTCGGCGTCGGTGAGCAGGGCACGGGCCAGGGCGAGCCGCTGACGCTGGCCACCGGAGAGGTCGACGGCTCCGCCGATGCGGGTGTCGACGCCGTCCGGCAGTGCGGCGACCGTCGCCGCGAGACCGACCTCCGTCAGTACGGCGGTCAGCGCGGCGTCGTCCACCGGCTGGTCGCAGCCGAGGGTGAGGTTCTCCCGTACGGTCCCTTCGAGCAGGGTGAACGCCTGGTCGACGTAGGCGATCCGGCGGCGCAGTGCGCTGAGCGGCCAGTCGGTGATCTCGGTGCCGTGCAGGGCGACCGCGCCGCCGCCCGGTTCGACCAGTCGCTCGATCGCGGCCAGCACCGTCGACTTGCCCGCGCCGGACGGTCCGACGAGCGCGGTGAGGCCGCGGGCCGGGACGGCGATGTCGACCCCGTGCAGCACCGGGTCGCCGTCGTATCCGGCGACGAGGGCGCGCAGCCGCAGCGCCGGGGCGCCGGGGGCGCGGGCGGGCTCGTGCTCGGGGCCGGGGTCCTCGGCGGGCAGTTCCATCACCGCGTGTATCCGGCCGCGGGCTGCCATACCTGCCTGCAAGCGGCCCAGCCCGGAGGCCAGCACGGTCAGCGGGCTGACGATCTGGAACAGGTACATCATGAACGCGGCGAAGTCGGCCGGGCTCAGCGCTCCCGACGCCAACCGCACCCCGCTGCCCGCGAGTACCCCCACGATGGCTATCTGCTGTCCGACGCTCATCAGCGGGGTGATGAACGCCTGCGAGCGGTCCGCGTCGACGGCGGCGGCAGCCGCGGTCTCCGCGTCGCCGATCACCGCCCGCGCGGTGCGCTCCTCGGCGCGATTGGCCTTGATGGTGGCAATGGACGTCAGCGCCGCGGTGAAGCGCTGGGCGACTCCGCCGAGCGCCTCCTGCTGAGCGGCGATGCCTTTGCGCACTCCCTTGACGAACGCGCCGATGGCGAGCCCCGCCAGCAGGAAGGTCGCCATCACGATGAGCAGCAGCACCCAGTCCAGCAGTCCCATCAGCACCAGTGAGACGAGGGCGACCAGCGCGGAGGCCGGCATGGAGGTGACCCCGACGTCGAACATCGAGCGCAACTGGGCGGAGTCGGTGGTGACCCGGGCGGTGAGTTCGCCCGTGCCGGTACGGCGGATGTCGGACAGTCGCATCCGCAGGACATGCCGGACCAGCCTGGCCCGGGTCTCCAGCACCGACCACTCCCCGATCCGGCCGAGTAGGAAGGACGCCCAGGCACTGGCGAGGGCGCCGCCCACGGCGAGCAGCACGAGCAGTGTCACGGACAGGAAGGCGTTGCGGTCAGCGCCGAGGTCCAGGACCACCTGGCGGACGGTGAGCGGGACGCACAGCGCGGCCACGACCGAGCCGAGGATCAGCCCGAACGCGGTGCCGGCCTGGAGTCGGTGGTGGCTGAGCTGGCTGGCGAGGGGGCCGAGGCGGGCGGAGGTGGGGGTGGTGGTGTCGGGCACGTGGGACGGTCGTGCGGTACGTGGCTCGGGCATGGGTCCGGTCCTTCCGGTACGCGGGTCACAGGGCGGCGGTTCGGGGGTGGGGTGCGCCGGGGGTCGGCAGGGAGGGGCTCGGGGGCGGTCCGGAGTGCCGGGAGGGGGAGACGAGACCGGTGGCCTGGTGCAGCATCCAGCCGGCGATCGCGACCCGGGAGGAGCAGCCGAGTTTGCGCATGGTCTCCCGGATGTGATTGACCACCGTCCACTCGGAGATCTCCAGCCGACGGGCGATCTGCTTGTTGCTCAGCCCCAGTGCGACCAGCCGGGACACCTCGGTCTGACGGGGGGTCAGCGGGCCCACGGGACGGTCTTGGGAGGCGGGGGTAGTGGGGGTGCTGGGGACGGTGGAGGTGGAAGCGGGGGGATGGAGCGAAACCGGGGAGAGGCGCGTAGGTGTGGCAGGCCGCTGGATGGCCGTGGCGCGTTCCCTGGCCCTGGGTCCCCCGCGGCCCGCGATGTCGGGGACAGCCGCTGCGCCGCGTCCGAAGTCGGCGATCTGGTCCGCTAGCGGGCATCGCGCGCCTTCCTCCAGCGCCGTGATGAACTCCCGTTCGCCCAGCAGTCTCCGCAGCGGCTGCTCGAAGCGGGCCAGGGTGAAGTGCGGCTCCGGACCGTCGTCGGGGAATGCGGCACGGGCGGCGTGGAAGCCGCCGAGGACCCGGGCGGTGCGAGTCGCCCGGTCGGTGGGGTCGGGCAGCAGCGGGCCGCCGAGCAGGGTGACGTAGGCGCCGAGAACGGCGGCGGGGCCGAGGGGACGCAGGACCGCTGTGGCCCTGCCGTGGTACTCGGCGGCGCGGGCCGGGTGCCCGGCGGCGGACGCGAACGCGCTGAGCTGGAGCAGGGCGCCACCGCTCACCAGGGCGTCACAGCGGCGGAGGGCGTCGGAGAGCACGGCCAGGGCGGTGTGCGTGGCGGTGTCGAGGGCGGTGCGCGGATCGCCGTAGAGGAAGGCGGACAGGGCGCCCTCCAGGCGGACGCGTCCGGCGGCGTGCTCCTCGCCCAGCGCGCGGTGGCGGTCGGCGGCCCGGCCGAGCAACTCGGTGCCCTCGGTGGGTTTCTCGCGCAGGGTGGCGATTCCGCGGAGGCGGAGCGAACGCGGGGATGCGTCCAACCCGCGTCCCGGGCCATCGCTCGCGTCTGCTAGCTCCTCGAATCGGCCGCCCGAGCCCTCGAACGCGTCTCCCGGACCCTCCGATCGGCCTCCCGACCCATCGGTCGCGCCGCCCGGGTCCTCGAATCCGCCTCCCGAGCCCTCGATCGCACATCCCAGGCCCTCTGGACGGCCTTCTAGACCCCCAATTGCGCCCCCTAGGGCACCAGTTCCGTCGCCCAGGCTCCCGATGGCGCCTTCCACGCCCACGGCTCGGCTGCCCCGACCCCCTGGCCCTTCTCCTGAGCCTTCCGCCGCCCCGCCTCCTGGCTGTTCCTCCAGCCCGGCGAGACCGACCGGACCGGGGGCGGGGGTCCTGGGAAGTGGAAGGGGGCAGGCCGCTTCCGGTTGGCCCGCCTGGATGACGGCGTCGACCAGGAGGAGGGTGGGGCGGGTGCGGGGTCCGGCGGCGCGGGCGGCGCACCGTAAGCGTTCGGCCCAGTCGGCGGGGCAGCCTGTGGCGTGCCAGTGGATCGTCAGATCCTCTACGAGGTCGAGGGCCTCCTCGGTCAGCCCTCGGGCGGACAGCTCCCCGAGCGCGGCCCGCAGATTGGCCTCCTCGCAATGGAACATGGCCATCCCGGTGCGCTGGTCGCCCTGCGTGATGTGACGGGCGGCGGTGCGGGCGAGCCGGGCGTAGTGACGGGCGTGGCGCAGCCGGGTGTCGCCCTGTGCGAGGACGGGGGCAGGCGGCGGCCAGTCGAAGGGGACGTGGAGCCGGACCAGGGCCGTACCGTCGAGCCGACCGGACGCCCGTCCCGACAGGACGAGCCGGCCGTCGCCGAGCAGCCGCTCCAGGGCGTTCGGGACGTCCACTCCGGGCACCTGGGTGATCTCGCGCAGCGCCTCCGTGCCGAAGCCACCGGCGAAGACCGCGCATTCGGCACGCAGGCGGGCGGCGGGGTCCTGCGCGGTGTCGCCGTCGGCGACCTGGTCGCCGCCCCCTGGCGACAGTGGGTCGGTCGAGGGCGGCTCGGGCCATGCGGGGCGGTCCTCCAGCGCGGTCCAGACCGCCTCGGGGCCCTCCAGTGCGGCCACACGCGCCGCGTGGACCAATGCGCCGGGCAGTCCGCGCAGTGCGGCGCAGGTCCTCACCACCGCGTGCTGGTTGTCGCACCGGAGGCGGAACGCCGGGTCGAGGGCGCGCGCGGCGGCCGTGTAGAGGGCGACAGCCGGATTGCGGACGACCGTGTCGAGATCGAGGGCCGAGCAGTCGTACGGCACCGGCAGGCCCTCGACCTGGACGACCGTGGCGTCCGGGAACGGGATCGGTCCCCGGGTCGTGGCGAGCACGCTCGCGCCGGTGGCCGCGGCGGTGGCGAGCAGCCGGGCACGCTCCGCCTCGGACAGTGCGTCGGCCCGGTCGATGATGTGCAGCGGCCGGGAGTGGCCGGTGGGGTTGGGCGGGTTGGGCGCGCCGGTCGTCCGGGTGTGCGCGGCGGCGACCGCGTAGGCCAGCCGGGTGGTGCCCGCGCCGGGCACGCCGTGCAGCACCACCTTCGGCGGGGTGGGTGTGGTGTCGGTGAGAAGGGTGAGCAGCCGCGCGATCTCGTGGTCCCGTCCGATGAACTGGGCGGGGAACAGGTCCGGTGTCTGCGCGCCTGATCGGGACCGTGGCTGGATCATCAAGGGATGCTCCGGTTGCGAGGTCCCCGGCGTGAACGACGGGGGTGATCTGGGGGGTTACCTGAGAGAGGCGAGCCGGGCGGAGTGCGCCAGGCGCATGGAATCAGCCGAGATAAATCGACTGCGGAAGATCATTCATTTCCGCTGTCCACCATGGTGGCTGACGCCACGCCCTCCTGTCAACTAGAATGAATGCGCTGAGGGTTGGCGATTCATGTCTGTTGAGACGCCGAGCGGCGTCGAGGCGTTGAGCCTGCGGGACACCGAATCGCCGAGGCGCGGAGAGCAACGAAGCGGGGGGAGCGGGGCAGTGGCTGGAGAGGAGTCCACGGCGGAGACGCCGACGACGCTGGCCGGACGGATCGAGGCGCTCTTCCGGATCGTCCGCAGACCCGACCAGCAGCCCTACACCAACGAGGAAGTGGCCACGGCCTGCCGGGAGGCGACCGGCGAGTCCTTCTCCGCCACCTATCTGTGGCAACTGCGCACCGGACGCCGGGACAACCCGACCAAGCGTCATCTGGAGGCGCTGGCCGGGTTCTTCCAGGTCCCACCCGCCTACTTCTTCGACGATGCCACGGGCGTCGAGATCGCCTCGCAGCTGGAGCTGCTCGGTGCTTTCCGGGACGCCGGGGTGCGCAGTGTGGCGCTGCGAGCGGTCGGGCTCTCGCCGGAGGCGCTCGGCACGGTCAGCGATCTGATCGATGTGATCGCCCGCCGCGAAGAGGCCGCCAAGCGGGCCGACGAGCCCGAGAAGGCCGGTGAGCCGTCCGATCAGCCGTCCGGCCCGGCCTGAGAGCGCCCCCGCCGATCAGCCGGGCCCGGTCGACGCCCGTACGCCGACAGACCCCGCCGGTGGCGGATGGCCGGCCGGCGGGGTCTGTCGGTGCGGTACTGCTGCCGCGCGCTGGGGGTGTCGGCCGGGTCAGTCGCCCCGTCCGACGCGTCCGAGCGCGCAGGCCGTCACTCCTGGGGCAGGGTGAGGACCCGGCTCACGTGGGTTATCACCAGGGTGACCAGGGTCCAGCTGGCGGACTCCTGGACGGCGCCGGTCTGCGCCACCTCGGTCACCGCCGAGGACGGGTTGGTGTAGGCGGCGTAACCGCCCATCAGGCTGTTCTGGTGCACTGCTGCCTCCGGTCGGATCGGTCAGAGCAGGATCTCGGTGATGTGGGTGAGGATGAAGGTCAGCGGCAGGGTCGCCGACGCCTCCGCGGACGGCGTGGCCGCCGCCAGGTCCCGCACCGCGTCATGAGCGGTCGTGTAGGCGGCGTAACCGCCCATCAGCTCGATGCCGTCCATCGTCGTCACCCGGCTCACTGGGTGAAGATGGCGATCGTGATGGTGATGCCGCTGACCAGGCTCGCGATGACGGTCGGAGTGAACTGGGCCTCCGCGACCGCACCGGTGGCGGCCAGTTCCTGGACCGCCGCGTTCGACGTGGTGTAGGCGGCGTAGCCGCCCATCAGGTCGCTGTCGCTCATGGCTGCTGCCTCCGGCTCAGTTGGTGAGGACGGTGATGGCGACGGTGGCCAGGGTGACGACGATGGAGAGGATCGTCTGGACGCTCTCCGCCTCCGCGGCGGCACCCGTGGTCGCCATCTCCTCGACGGCGGCGTTGGGCGTGGTGTAGGCGGCGTAACCGCCCATCAGATCGGTGCCCTGCATGACGGACTCCTTCGGCTCAGTTGGTGAGGGGGGTGATGGCGATGGTGCTCTGCGTGACGACGAGCGAGACGCCGGACGTGAAGCTCTGCGCCTCCGCGGCGGCGCCCGTGGTCGCCATCTCCTCGACAGCGGCATTGGGCGTGGTGTAGGCGGCGTAACCGCCCATCAGATCGGTGCCGTGCATGACGGACTCCTTGGGGGCGTATGCGGACGGCTGTGGGTCAGAGGAGGGTGATGGTGATCGGCGAGACGATCACCGTCACCGCGGAGATCGCGGTGATGATGAGGGGAGAGCCGGCCTCGGCCTGCTCCACTCCGGTGGTGGCCAGCTCCTGGACGGCGGCGTTGGGGGTGGTGTACGCGGCGTAGCCGCCCATCAGGTCGTCGCTGCTCATGACGGTTTCTCCTCAGGGATGTCGGTGTAGGGAACGGGCCCGGACTCGGGCGGAGGTGGGAAAGTCCCGGCGCGATGCCGAGGACCGCCCGGGGAACCGGCGATGCGGTCTCCGGGCCCATCGATCACAGCAGTTCGACACCCTTCGCCGACAGTGCAGAAGTCTGCTGCCAGCAGATGAGGCGAAGTCGCCTCTGACAGAGGTGTGCCGCCAATGCCCACTGGTCCCGGCGCCGGGACCCGGGCATTACAGAGATCTGCCATACCGATTTCTGTCACTGTCCGTGACGACCCATGGCGGCCTAGCGTTGCGGACATGGCAGCAGCGACGACGGCGCCCGACACGGATCGGGTCGCGACGACGACATCCGGCAAGGCCGCCGGGGACTCTCCCCCCGCCGACGACCAGCGCCTCGCCCCCGTCCCCTTGGACGAGGTGCCCGAGGTGGCGGCGGCGATGGAGCGGCTGGGTATCGCCCCGTTCCGGCCGACCGGTCTGACCGGTCACCCCGGCCGCAACGACAACTGGTCCGGACCCACCGCAGACGGCCGCCAGGTCTTCGTCAAGCGGCTCAACACCGCCTCGCCGGGCGCCGGGGACCGCTTCGAGCGTATGCGCGCCTTCGAGCGCACCCGGAAGCGGGCGGCCCGAGCGCTGAGCTGGCAGGCGCCCGCGCTGCTGGGCGCCGACCGCGAGACGCTGGTCCTGGTCTTCGACGGGCTGACCGACGCGGTGACCGGCACCGCCCTCGCCGACGACGGCCGCTTCGATCCGGCATTGGCCCGGCGGGCCGGACAGGCCCTGGGCGAGCTGCACAGCCTCCCCTCCGACGGCGTGCCCACGCCGGCCACCGGGTCGGTCGCGGGAGCCGCGCACGACGAGCGGATCACCGGGCGCCTCGCCGCGCTCTCCCTGGACACCTATATCTCCGGCAGCGGGGCCGAACTCGACGCCTGGGCCCTGCTCCAGCACGATCGCAAGGTGCGCGAGGCCCTCGCCGACCTCGCCACCCGGTCCGCCGCCGCGCCCCGCACCCCGCTCCACGGCGATCTGCGCCTCGACCAGTTCCTGCTGGTCGACGAGGTGCTGTATCTGACGGACTGGGAGGAGTTCCGGCTCGGTGACCCGGCCGCCGACGCGGGCGGGTTCGTCGGACAGTGGCTGTACCGCGCGGCCACCCGGATGTTCACCGAGTTGGACCCCGAGACCTCGCATCTCGCCGAGGACGCCCACCAGTCGCTGGTCGACAGCGGCGAACGCCAACTGGACGCCGTGCGACCGAGGATCACGGCCTTCTGGCAGGGATACCGGACGGCGCGGCCCGAGGTGGGCGCCGGATTCGGGGCGCGAGTCATGGCGTACGCCGGGTGGCATCTGTTCGACCGGATGCTCGCCGCCGCCCTCTTCGGTCACCGGGTGAGCGCGGTGCAGCGCGGCACCGCCGGGGTCGGACGCAACGCCCTGCTCAACCCGGCCGGGTTCGCCGAGAGCCTCGGCCTGGTCGAGGACCCCGAGACCCGGACCGAGCCGCACGCCCCGGCCGGGACCACCTGCACCCAGGACGCCCCGAACAACCTCCGGGAGGAACGATGACGACGGCGACGGTCATGGGGACGACGACCGCGGAGGCGCCGCCGCGCACCGCCCTGCGCCAAGCCCTCGCGGCACTGACCTTCCACCCCGGAACCACTCCGTCCGTCTCCGTCGGGGACCGCCGCGTCGAGGGCGGCTCGCCGCGCGAGTTGCGGATCGCGCTGGGCGCCGCCCTGTACGAGGAATGGCACGCTGGGACGGAGCACGACCCCGCGCGGCGCCGGCTGCCCCGGCGGGACCCCGGCTTCGAGGCCCGGCTCACCGCGGCCGTACCGCATGCGTCGACTCCGGTGGCCGCCATGCTGCGCTCCCCCGGCCAGCCGACTGGTCCGGAGGCGGTCGTGGAGATCGGACGGGTCCTGGTCCGGGTTCCGGTGGAGCGGGTGCGCGGCGCGGCCGACGCGGGCCCCGGCGACCGGGTCGCACTGGACCTGCCCGCCGTACGGCCCGCTCTGTCGCCCGGGTTCCTCCTGGTCGACGGCCCGGTGGGGAGCGGGACACGCGGCGGGAACCAGGAGTTGCTACGGCTGTACGTCCATGTCGCCGACCCGGAAGCGGCGCCCCGCGTGTGGGGCGCGCTGCTGGAGGTGCTGGCCGACAGCGGTGTCCCGTACCGGGCGAAGGTGCTGTCCCGGCCGTGGTCGTACCCCCGGCGGGACGCGGTCGTGGTCTATCTCGGCGCCGCGCACACAGCCGTGACGGGGGCGCTGACCTCGGCCGCGCGGGGACTGCCGGGGGTCGGGGAGGCGGTGTCCGCCTTCGCCCATCGGGTCGCGCCCGGGGTCGCCGTCGCCTGGGAGCCCCAGGACGGGCGGCCTGGCTGGAGCGACAAGAGCTTCGGGCAGCACCGTGCGGCGGCGGTCGCCGACGGAGTGGTCCAGCACCTCACCGATCCCGCCGCGTCGCCGCTGGAGGAAGCAGTGACGGAAGCGCTGCGGAACGCCTCCGTGGTGCCGGACGAGCCCGCCCGCAACACCGGTTCACCCGCCCTGACCGGTGCCAATACCGCCGACGCGGTCCGGGTCGGCTGAGGGGGCCGTGATGCCAGAGACACCCACGTCGGGAGGCGAGGTGCGGGAAGTACCCGCGCAGGAGAGCGTCCTGCATGGTGGCGAGCACATCTCCGTGCTCTTTCCCTGGATGGTTCGCGGACTCGGCGAACTCACCACCGTCGCCGATCTGGTCCGGGACGGCACCGCGCACCGGCTCTGGCTCGGCCAGTCGCTCACCGTCGAGAGCCATCACGCGCTGGCCTATCTCGCCGGGGCGGGCTATCGCATCCCCGTCGGGCTGTCGGTCGCGCTGATGGCGCTGCGCCACCCCTTCGACGCCGCCGCCCAGGCCCGCTCCCTCGCCATACTCACCGGTCACCCACCGGTCATCGGCTACGGGGCTGCCGAACCGGAGTTTGCCGCCGCCCTGCACGGCGCCCGCTACGCCCGCCCCGCCTCCGCGGTCGCCGAGTACATCTCCGTCCTGAGACGGCTGCTCGACGGCGATGCCCTCCAGCACCGGGGGCCGCTGTTCACGGCGGATCAGGTGAATCTGCCGCCCGTCATGGAGGAGTTGCTGCCCGACCCGGTGGCCGAGGTCGGTGCGGGGGTGCTGCGGCCCGGGATGGCTCGGGCGGCGGGGCGCACCGCCGATGTGGCGATCAGCTGGCTGACCCCGCCGGACTATGTGCGGGACGTCCTGATACCGGCGCTGTCCGCCGGTGCCGAGGCCGCGGGGCGGACGGACCGGCCGCGTGTGGTGACCGTCGTGCACGCGGCGGTCGCCCGTCAGGGGCGCAGTCCGCTGATCCTGGCCCAGCTCGGCGCCGGGAACCATCTCCGGGTTCCGCACTACGCCGACATGCTGCGCCGCGCCGGGCTGGACGTGGATGTCTCCGACCCGGTGTGCGCGGCCCGGGAACTGGTCGAGGAGGGCGTGTTCCTCTACGGCAAGCCCGGGGACGTGGCGGCCGGCATCCGGCGCCATTTCGCCGCCGGCATCGACGAGGTGGTGGTCAATCCGCTCGCCGTCGCCCAGGTGCACGGGTTGGACGCGGCGCTGGCGGATCTGCGGGAGATCCTCGCCGAGTTCGCCTGAGCCCGCCCGGCCGACGGACCGGACGGCGCCGGGCGAGAGCGAGCCACACCGGGCCGGACCTGACCCGACCGTCCTCGGCATCCGCTCCACGGGGCCAGATCCTGCGGCCCAGGTTCTGCGCCCTCATCGAACCAGCACCCGGCGACACACCGACCCGCCACCCCATGCGCCGCGCCGTCCGGCCCCACCAGACCACCACCGCACGACACACCATCCGCAAGCACCACACCCACCACCAGAGAGGTGATCACCATGTCCACCGCCCTTCGACGCCCGCTGAAGAGGATCACGGTCCGGGTCGCCGGTCCGGTCAGGCTGACCGCCGCCGCCACCGCGATCTACGGCAGCACCTGCCCGCCGGACATCCAACTGCCCGGCCTGCCTGCTCTGCCCGGCCTGCCCCACTGATCCCCCGGGCCGCCGCCCCAGCACCCCGGGCGGCGGCCCGCCCTCAACCCCCTCCCTCACCGCCGCCTTCGCCCCACCTACGCCCCGCTTTCTCCCTCACCCTCGCCCCACCTTCGCCCAGCCCGCTCCCTCCGCCCTCCCCTCGGCCTCGCCCAAGCCCTTCCGCAGCCCCTCCCCGGGGCGCCGGTCCGCGTCAACCCTCCACGTGGGGAGTCCCCGTGAGCCACTCCGCCACCTCCAGCACTCCGACCCCGACCCCCATCGCCGAAGTCCACGATCTCGACCGCCCCCTCCGCCTCCACCCCCTCATCTTCCTCGACGAGCCCGAGTCGACCACGCTGGGCCGCGCCGACACCGACACCTATGCGGTGCTCCCACCGGACGGGGCACAGCTGGTGCGCCGACTCGCGGCCGGGACGACTCCGCGTGAGGCGGCCGAGTGGTACGAGACGGCGTATGGCGAACCGGTGGACATCGCCGAACTCCTTGCCGCCCTGGAGGAACTGGACTTCGTCCGCGCGGACGACACTCCCGAACCGTCCCCCGGTGCCGCCGCCCCCATCCGCTGGCAGCGGCTCGGCGCCGCCGTCTTCTCGCCGTTGGCCGCCGCCGGATACGCACTGGTGGCCGTCGCCGCGATCCTGCTGTGCACGGCCCGCGCGGACCTGACCCCGCACTACCGGCAGCTCTTCTTCACGGACTACTTCACGGTGATGGAACTCGTGCTGTTCCTGGGGCAGTTCCCGCTGATGCTGGTGCATGAGTCGGCGCACGCCTTGGCGGGGCGACGGCTGGGCCTGCGTTCCCGGCTGCGGGTAAGCCGACGGCTGTACTTCCTGGTCCTGGAGACCTCTCTGGACGGACTGGTGGCCGTCGAGCGGCGCAGACGCTTTCTGCCGATGCTCGCGGGGATGGGCGCCGACGTCGTGGTCTGGTCGGTGCTGGTCCTGCTCGCGGAGGTCTCGCGGCAGCCGGACGGGACGCTGTCGTTGCTCGGCCGGATATGTCTGGCGCTGGCCTTCGGCACCCTGCTGCGGATCATGTGGCAGCTCTGCTTCTATCTGCGGACCGACGTCTACCACCTGATCAGTACGGTGCTGGGCTGTGTCGACCTGCATGGCTCGTCGGTGCGGGTGATGCGCAACCGGTTCCACCGGCTGCTGGACCGTACCGCCCGGATCAGCGACGAGTCGCTCCTGCACCCGGCGGACCGGCGCGCCGCCCGCTGGTACGGCTGGTTGATGGGCGTCGGCTACACGGTGACCCTGACCAGCCTCTGCTTCATCGGACTGCCCACCATGTACACCTTCCTGAGCGGGGTAGTGCGCGGGGCGAGCGGGCGGGAGGGCGCGGTGGCGTTCATCGACGCGGCGCTGCTCATCGCGCTCAACGCGGCCCAAGTGGCGGTGGTGATCACCCTGACGGTCCGCGAACGGCGCCGCACCCGCTACCGCCATGTCCTCAACTGACCACGCCCATGCCCACGCCCATGCCCACGCCCGCTCCCGCTCCCGCCGAGCCGGTCGCCTACCCAGCCCGGAGGCCCCCGCGCGCTCAGCTCCGACACCGACCCGCCCCGCCACCGCCACCGCCAACTCGTCACCGCTCCCATCGCCGCAACCGCTCCCGCCACCGCCCCGCCACCGCCACCGCCAACTCGTCACCGCTCCCATCGCCGCAACCGCTCCCGCCACCGCCCCGCCTCCACCCCGCCCGGCCCCGCCCGGCCCCGCCCGGCCCGATGAAATCGCCCGCCGCGACGGACCACAAGAACGGACCACAAGAGAGGGACAACCGTGCCCGCCATGCCCGCCACTCCGCCCGCCACACCACCCACCACCGGTCATCAGTGGATTCGCGCCGCGCACCGGCACGACCGCCGCCGTCTGCTCACCGAACGCGCGGCCGGTGTCCCCGTGCTGGCCTCGGTGGACGCGCACCGGCGGCTGCGCGGGCCGTACAGCGGGGGCGGGGCGGTCCTGCGGGCCATAGTGCCGGAGGCGTTGCGCCGCGCGCCCGCCCTGGTCGCCGGTCATGAGACGGAGATCCTCACTCTGGCACCGGAGTTGCGGGACCTGGTCCCGGCCACTCGCGAGACGTTGACCTCTCTCGCCGTGCCCCGGGAGCGGACCCGTTTCTACTCCCGGCTGCGCACCTGGCGGATCGCGCACGGGGTCGCCGAGTTCCTGCGCGAGTATGTGCGCGTCCTCGCCGACGGCCCGCGCTGTCTGCTGGTCGACAATCTGCACGAGGCCGACCCCACGGACCAGGAGCTGTTCGCGGTGCTGCTGCGCCGTACCGATCCGGCCATGCTGCGGCTGTGCCTGGCCACCGGCACCGGGGTGCCCGACCCGCCGCCCGGCCCGGTGCCGGAGCCGCTCGACACAGCCCTGCTCCGGTACGCCGGTGAGGTCACCGCCGAGGCCACCGCACTGCCCGACCTGCCGGCCGGCGACCAGGCGGCGCGCTTCGTGGCCGGTGACTGCACGGACGACGACCCCCGCCTGCGCGAGGCGTATGTGCTGCTGCCCCCGGCGCGACGAGCTGCCCTGCACGACGCCCGAGCGGACGCCCTCGCCGCGGCTGGTGAGCCGTCGACGTTGCTCGGCGCGGTCGCGTATCACCGTGAGCATGGCTCGGACCCGATGGGCGCCGGGGTCGGAGCGCTGCGCGCGGCGCTGGACACCTGTGTCGATCTGGGGCTGTATCACGCCACGGTGGAGTGGGGGCGGCGCGGTCGGGCGCTCGTGGGTCCGGAGACGGAGCGGGAGCAGTGGTGGGCGTTCACCACGAAGATGACGACATCGCTGGCCGCGCTGGGCCGGGCCGAGGAGGCGCTCGCCCTCTACACCGAGGTGCGGACGCTGACCAGCAGCCCGGCCCTGCTCATGCAGGCCGCCTATGCGACGGCGATGATCCTCACCCGGCATCTGCCGGGTGAGGCGCAGGACCACGCGGAGGCTCGCCGCTGGGCCAACACGGCGATCGCGTTCGCCCACTGGATACCTGACCCGGCGGAGCGGGCCTTCCAGGCCGCGTTCCACCGCAACGGGCTGGCCCTGGTCGCGGTCCACGAACGCCGCCTCGACGAGGCCCTGCGGCTGGTGGACGAAGGGCTGGCGCAGTTGGAGCGGACCTTGGAGCCGTCGGCGCACGCGCTGCACCGCTCGGTGCTACGGCACAACCGCTCGCAGGTGTACGCGGCGACGGGCAGGCTGGAGGAGGCGCTCATCGATCTCGACGCGGTGATCGCGGCCGACCCGAACCATCCGGAGTACCACTTCGACCGGGGCGGACTGCTGCGCCGGATGGGCCGTCCGGACGCCGCGATCGAGGCGTACGAGCAGGCGATGTGGTTGTCGCCGCCGTTCCCCGAGGTGGTCTACAACCGGGCCGACGCCCGGTTGGAACAGGGGGACACGGCGGGCGCGTTGGCCGACTTCGGGTATGTGATCGATCTCGACCCGGGCTGTGTCGACGCCTACGCCAACCGGGCGGCGCTGCGTTTCGCGGCGGGCGACGACGCCGGGGCGCGGGCCGATGTGGACGCCGGGCTCGCGCTCGACCCGGACAGCCCACCGTTGCGCTGTCTGCGCGGCCAACTGACCGCGGCCGACGACCCGGACGCCGCGTACGCCCTGCTCTCCGAGCTGGTCACCGCCCGTCCTGCGTACGCGCCGGGCTGGGCGGCGCGCGGCACCACGGCCTACGACCGGGGCGAACCAGGGGCCGCCGTCGCCGACTTCGACCGTGCCCTGGCCCTCTCCGACGATCCGGAGGTCCGGTTCAACCGGGGCGTCGCCCGACTCGCCACGGGTGCCCCGGAGGCGGCGCTCGCCGATCTGTCGACGGCGTTCGCGGCGGGCGGCGACCCGGAGGCCCAGTTCCAACTGGGCATCTGCCTCCTCCAGCTCGGCCGTACGCGCCAGGCGGAGGCGGCCCTCACCGCCTGTGTGGCGGCGGACCCGGCGCTCGCCCCGAGAGTGACCGCCCTCCGCCACACACCAGCGCCGCCCGCCTAGCGACCCCGGCCCGCGTGCGGCGCACAGCGAAACCGACCGCGACGCGTCACGGGTACAGCGGGCACGCGAAGCCCTTCGTAGGAGCAAATAGGAGAAAGTAGGAGAAAGAGGTATACGACAAGTCCATGACCGAACGGGAACACCGGGCGCACGCCCTGTGTGTCGTCCCAGCGACGGCCGATGTGCACGCCCTCGGGGCACTCCGGACCGGGGTAGCTGCGGGCGTCGGTGGCGACCCGATCAGCGCTGAGCAGGGGATCCTCACCGAAGGTCTCGAAGTCGCGGCCCGCGTACGGCGTCCGGACCAGGTTCACCATCGGGGACAGGGCCGTTCGACGGGGAACGGCGCCCGCCATGAGCGCACTGTGCGCCAGCGCAGCATGACGTCCCGTCAGGCAGGTGCCCGGCGCGGCGCCGCCTACTGAAGGAGCCCGGAGACGACGCCAAGCACTCCCCCGACGCCATCCGTACCGCTGGCGACGAGTCCCGCAACCCCACGGGCAGCCGCCCCCGACTCAACCTCGGCCCCCGACCCCTCGCTGTCGACCTGGGCGACCCGAGTGGCATACGGCTCGGAAGGAGTACGGGGCTCCCGCCCCACGGGCGGCACACCGGAGCCCTCCCGCGGCCGAGCGGACCCAGGCGCCCCGGAAGTCCCCGGAACCCCGACGCCCCCACCGATCCCACCGACGCCCGAGGAGCCCATGCCCCCGGAGACCACCCCCGGCACCCCAGCATCGCCCCCACCCGCACCCCCACCCGCACCCCCACCCTCACTCCCCGCCGTCGTGGAACTCCCCCCGCCCTCCCACACCCACCGCTGCCCCCGCCCACCGTCCCGCCGATCCGCGACCACCCGCCTCCCGGCCCCCGGCGCGAGGGCGAGACGTTCGCTCCAGCGCAGGGTCAGCTCACCGCGCACGGTGAGGTCGTACTGCACCTCCCCCTCGGTGACCCGGCAGTCGGCCAGGGTCACGGTCCGCCGTCCGGTGTCGGTGCCGAGGCAGAGCGCATACCCGAGGGCACTGCGCAGCAGACCGTCCTCCTGGTACGTCCACTGTTGCCCGGCGGCGGTGGAGCAGGGCGCGAGCACGGCTGGTGCACCGGGCTCGGCGACACCACCGCGCACGGCGAGGCACAGATCCTCGCCGAGATTGCGCAACCGGCCGCCGACCGGATCGCCGGGCCGCTGTACGGAGGCGGCGGACGGGGCCCCGGAGGACGGCGCTTCACCGTCGGCGCCGGGTGCCGCAGGGGCGGTGGGGACAGCGGGCGCGGTGGCCGTGGAGCCGGTGCCGCCCGCCCAAGTGGTGCCCGGGGCGCGCGGGACACCGTTCTCGCCGGACCAGCCCTTGCTGGCCAGCACGGTGGCGAGCAGGGCGAGGGAAGTGAGCCCAGCACCAAGGAGCACGGCCCTGGCCCGCCGCGAGGACGAGCCGACAACCGACCCCCGGGACGAGAACGAGGAGGAGGACGCGTACAGGACCGGGGCCGGGGCCGAGCGACGGAAACGGGATGAACGCGGGTCCGGACCGGAGGCACGGGCGGGCCGGGAGTCGAGATACCGACGGGCACCCCAACCGAGCACGGTCTCGGCGAGCAGCACGTCCAATGGACCGTCGAAATGACTGAGCTGCTCGGCGGCGTGCCGACAGTACCGGCACGCCATCAGATGACGCTGGACATCAGGGAGAAGGGCGCCGCCCCGGCGCATCGGGACATCGAGGAGACGACTGTGGAAGCGGCATTCCCGGGTGGGCGCGAGTTCCCGGTGGGCGCGTACACAGCCACGCCGGAATTCCTCGCGGGCCCGTTCCCGTGCGACGTTCGCCGTTTCCGTGTCGATTCCCAACAGACCGGCCGGTATGGAAAGGATTTCCGATTCGACCTCGGTATGCCAGAGCAGACATTGAGCGGCACTGGGAAGCGCGTTGAACGCGCGCTCGGCGATGCGGCGCCTTTCGGAGGTACCGGGGCGTGCGGCCCGCAGTCCGCGTCCGCCGGTCGGCTTGCGCAGCGCGGGCAGCAGGGCGCAGACGTCGTCCTGCGCGGCCCAGGCCCGGACGGACTCCCGTACGGCGATCAGGAGTTGTGGGCGCAGGGCGCCGCCGGAGGCGCGATGCGCCAGGACCTCCTGGAACGCGGCGGTGGCGGCCATGGCGGGCGGCCCGCCGCTGGCGGCGAGACAGATGACCGCGTAGTCGTGGACGGCCCGGTAGTGCCGGGCGAGCAGCAGCACGAGGGAGCGGGCGCCGGAGTCAGGGGCACCGAGCCCGGCGAGCAGATCCCGGTCGGACTCCCCCGGGACACTTGCGGAGCGCGGCGGGTAGGGCGGACGTGGGGGGTGAGGAGAGGGCACGGGACCAATTCCTTCCGGCCCGGTGGTCAGCCGTCCGGAAAGGAGCGGCCACCGGAAAGCAGAGCGTGATTGGTGTGGACTTTCGCGTCAGGTCCGACCTGCACTTTTCCGCGGGAGGCACACCCTCGCACAGGTGACGCGAGGGAAACAAGGAGTTCGAGTGACCGAAGTTCAAGACCCTTTAATTAGCGCGGGCGTTACCTTCGGTAGCAGTACGTCAATTCACGAGACAAACGGCGGCCGGAAGTCAACTTGTGCACAGGGAAGACCGATTGCCACACATCCCCTCACCGAATCTTCAACTCCACCCCATACGAAAGGCCCCGGCCGGTTACGGCGGCCGGGGCCAGCTGGATCGAAGCGAACCCATCAAGAAGGGAACCGCAGGAGAAGTGAACCGCGGACAGCCCCCAGGGGAAGCGGACCAAGGACCGCCCGCCCCTAGAAGGACCGGCTCCCCTCAGTCATTCGGCCGCAACGTCCACACCACCGTCATCTCCGTGGTGACGGCCCCGTCCTCACGCCGGATCTCGACCGCGACCGGGAACACCGGCCGCTCACCGGCGTCCAGTTCGGCGACGACCTCGGCGACCGGGCGCCCGAGGGTGGCGGTCGCCGTCACCGGCCCGAGGGCGATCTTCTTGAAGTCGATCTCCGCGTGCACGGGCAGCGGCACGGCCCGGGACAACTGGTCCCCGAACGCGGCCAGCACGACGGCCCCGCTGGCGGACTCCCCGAGGGTGAACATCGCGCCCGCGTGGGGCCCGCCGACATGGTTGCGGTACTCCTCCCGGTCCGGAAGGGCGAGCACCGCCTTCTCCGGGGTGGTCTCCAGGTAGACGAGCCCGAGGGTCCGCACCATCGGCACCGTGGCGGCGAGCAGCTCGCCGATCGACATCTGGTCATCGCTCATGAGGTCATGTTACCCACGGGTAGCAGCCGGGGCGCCGCTCCGGTACGGCAACGACGGCAGGCAGTGACCCCATCGTGTCCCGGACCGCACTAGGGTTACCGCTCATGTGGCCAGGACAGCAGCCGCCAGGGGGCGAGCAGAACCCGCACCAGGGACAACCGCAGCAGGGGCATCCGCAGCAGCAGGGCGGCACCCCACCGCACGGACACCCGCAGCAACAGCCGCAGGGCACTCCCCAGCAACCGAACCCGTACCAGCAGCCGGGGTACCAGCAGCCCAACCCGTACCAACAGCCGGGCTACCAGCAGGCCCCATACCCCCCGCAGCAACCACAGCCGCTCCCCCAACCCCCAGCCCAACCCCAACAAGCCCAACCCCAACCCCAGCAGCCGTACTGGAACGCGCCCACCCCGGCGAGCAGCCCGCAACCCCCCTCCGGCGGCGGCGGAAACCGCACCAAACTGGTCGCCATCATCGCCGCGACCGCCGTGGTGATCACCGCCGGTGTCACCGGCTTCCTGGTGCTGGGCGGCGACAAGGACGACAGCGCCGAGCCGAAGAGCCCGGCCGGGTCCGAGGCGAGCGGTTCCCCGTCCGAGGAACCCGCCGAGTCCCCGAGCGCGGCGCCGGAGAACCCGCGCGGCACCGAGACCGAGAAGCCGACCGTGCCCGGCTGGAAGGTCGTGGTGAACCCGAAGTGGGGCATCGCCTTCGACGTACCGGCCGACTGGGAGGTGCAGTCGCCGACCCTGTCCATCGGTTTCGAGGAGGCGGGCTCGGACGACATCAAGCCCCTCATCACCATGGGCGGCACGGCGCTGTACAAGTCCAAGTGGTGCACCACCGACGAGAACAAGGACGGCAGCACCGAGGACACCTCGCTCGGCGCGGCCGGCACCAAGGGCGCGGACGGCGCGAAGGACACCGACGAGGTCGCGATCAACAATGTGTCCTGGTGGGTGTACGGCGGCTACACCCAGCCCGACCGCAAGAGCGTGCAGAGCCCGGAGAAGGCGGACCCGTTCACCACGGACTCCGGCGTCAAGGGCTCCATCGCCTGGGCCCGCTCCTCGAACACCCCGCAGAAGGGCAAGTGCGCCAGCGACGGCAAGGCGCTCACCTTCGGCTTCAAGAACTCCAGCAACGACTTCGTGTCCTGGAACTTCTACGGCGCCACGGGCGTGAAGGACGAGATCCCGGACGACCAGATCCTGAAGATCCTCAAGACGGTCCGACTGCACGGGGACCCGACGGGCGGCTGATCCAGCCACACACCACACGGAACGCCGGGAACAGGCCCCACGCACAGCCCCAGCAGAAGGCCCGGCAATCCGTCCGGCAAACCGTTTGGCAAGCGGGGGTCAGGACGGCGATAGTCGCCCCGTGCAGACCCCCACCACCCGCCGCCCACGACGCCCCGCCTGGGCAGGACGCAACTACACCCTGCTCACCGGCGCCGCGTTCATCACCAACCTCGGCAGCAACGGCGCACTGATCGCCGCCGCCTTCGCCGTGCTGGAGGCGGGCGGCGACGGCGGGGACGTGGGGCTGGTGGCCGCCGCGCGGACCCTGCCGCTGGTGCTCTTCCTGCTGGTCGGCGGGGCGCTGGCGGACCGGCTGCCGCGCCACCGGGTGATGGTCGCGGCGAACGCCCTGAACTGCGTCTCACAGGGCCTGTTCGCCCTGGTCGTGCTCTCCGGGCACGCCCAGCTGTGGCACATGATGCTGCTCTCCGCACTCGGCGGCACCGGCCACGCGTTCTTCAGCCCCGCCGCCGAGGGCATGCTGCTGTCCAGCGTGGACGACGAGCACGCCAGCCGGGCGTTCGCCATGTTCCGGATGGCGATGCACGGCGCGGCGCTCGGCGGGGCGGCCCTCGGCGGGGCGATGGTCGCCGTGCTGGGACCCGGCTGGGTCCTCGCGGCGGACGCGGCGGCCTTCGCGCTCGCCGGTTCGCTGCGCTGGTTCCTGGACGTGAGCCATATCCCGCCGCGCGAGCCCGGCGAAGGGCTGCTCGCCGATCTACGGGAGGGCTGGGAGGAGTTCATCGGCCGCCCCTGGCTGTGGAGCATCGTCGTCCAGTTCTCCATCGCGAACGCGATGGTGGCCGCCGCCGACGGGGTGTACGGCCCACTGGTGGCCCGCGATCATCTGGGCGGCGCCGCTCCCTGGGGTGTGGCGCTGGGCTTCTTCGGCGCGGGCACGGTCGCCGGGGCCCTGCTGATGACCCGCTGGAAACCCCGTCGGCTGCTGCTGGCCGGCACGCTCGGCGTCTTCCCGCTGGCCCTGCCCGCGGTGGCGCTCGCCGTGCCCGCCCCCCTCACGGTGCTGTGCGCGGTGATGTTCCTGACCGGCGTCACCCTGGAGATCTTCGGGGTGTCCTGGATGACCGCGCTCCATCAGGAGATCCCCGAGCACAAGCTCTCCCGGGTCGCGGCCTACGACTGGTTCGGCTCGGTCTCGCTGGTGCCGCTGGCGACGGCGCTGACCGGCCCGGCGGAGTCGGCCTTCGGCAGAACGGGCGCCCTGTGGGGCTGCGCGGTCCTGGTCGTGACGGTCACGGCCCTGGTCCTGTGCGTCCCGGAGGTACGGACCCTCACCCGCCGCACCAGGCCGGTGACGTCGTCGAAGACGCAAGAGACGTTGAAGACGCAAGAGACGTCGAAGACTCCGGAGACATCGCAGACGCCGGGAACGACACCGCAGCCGCCCCGACCGCCCGCACCACCGGAGACGACGGAACCCCCGACCCCCCGCCCCTGACCCGGAACCGAAGACCAGCCCCCCGCACCAACCGCCCTCATCCGATCCCGAACGCCCCCTCCGGCGGCACCGGCGAAGGCACCGCCTCCGCGTCCCCCACCACCCGCGCCCCACCGATGAAGTCCCGCAGCGCCGCCCCGTGCTCGACCCGCGCCGGAAACGGATCGGCGGCGGTACGACGGGCCAGCGCCGCCACATCCACCGGCTGCCGGGAGGCGACGACCACGGCGTTGCCGAACCGCCGCCCCCGCAGCACCCCCGGCTCCGCGACCACCGCCAACTCCCCGAACACCGTGGCGAGGTTGGCGAGCTGGGAGCGCAGAAACGTGAAGGGCGCCCCGTCCGCGAGGTTGGCCAGATAGACGCCGTCCTCCCGCAGGACCCGGCCCACCGTCCGGGCGTACTCGACGGACGTCAGCGGCGCGGGCACCCGTGAACCGCCGAACACATCGCCCACGACCACATCCGCGGACGCGTCGGGCGCCGCTTCCAGCCACGCGCGGGCGTCGGCGGCGTACAGCGCGATGTCGGCGTCCGGGGGCAGCGGCGCGTGCTCGGTGACCAGGTCCAGCAGCCCACCGTCGGCCTCGACCACCGACTGCCGGGCCCCGGGCCGGGTGACCGCCACATACCGGGGCAACGTCAGCCCGCCCCCGCCCAGATGCACGACATGCCAGACATGCCCGACGTCCCGGCCGCCCCCCGACGCCCCGGCCCCGATCACATCGAGGGCGTGTCCGAGCCGCCGGGTGTACTCGAACTCCAGATGCGCCGGATCGTCGAGATCGACATACGACTGAGGGGCGCCGTCGACCGTGAGCAGCCAGGCGCGCTCACGGTCGACGTCGGGCATCAGCTTGACGGTGCCGTACTCGGTGACCCGGAGCACGGGAAGGGCGTCGTCCACCTCCCCATTGTGCGACCGCCCGGGGAACACGCGGGACGCGGGGACCGCGCGATCGGCGGTAAAGCCGGCCCGCGGCCCCCAGGGCGCACCACCCGTCACGCCCGGCACACCGTCACAGCAGCGCCGTCACCGTCCCGGCGCCCACCGTCCGTCCGCCCTCCCGGATGGCGAATCCGAGTCCGGCCTCCAGCGGCACGTCCCGCCCCAGCTCCACGGTCATCGTCACCGTGTCCCCGGGCCGGGCGACCCCCGTCTCACCGAGGTCGACGTTCCCGACGACGTCGGCGGTACGGATGTAGAACTGCGGCCGATACCCGGTGGCCACCGGGGTCGTCCGCCCGCCCTCGCGGGCCGACAGCACATACACCTGCGCGGTGAACCGGCGGCTGGGGACCACGCTGCCGGGCGCGGCGACGACATGCCCGCGCCGTACCGCGTCGCGCGGGACGCCGCGGAGCAGCAGCGCCACGTTGTCCCCGGCCTGGGCCTCCTCCATCGGCTTGCCGAAGGTCTCCAGACCGGTGACGACGGACTCGACCTCCGCGCCGAGCACCTCGACCCGGTCGCCCATGCGGACCGTGCCGCGCTCGACGGCACCGGTGACGACCGTGCCGCGCCCGGTGATGGTGAGCACGTTCTCCACCGGTAGCAGGAACGGGGCGTCCAGGTACCGCTCGGGGATGGGCACATACGTGTCCACCGCGTCGAGCAGCGCCTCGACGGAGGCGGTCCAGCGGGGGTCGCCCTCCAGCGCCTTCAGCCCGGAGACCCGTACGACGGGTACCGCGTCGCCCGGGTAGCCGTTCTGGGTGAGCAGGTCGCGGACCTCCAGTTCGACCAGGTCGGACAGTTCCTCGTCGCCCGCGTCGGCCTTGTTGAGGGCGACGACGATGTGGTCGACGCCGACCTGACGGGCGAGGAGCACATGCTCGGCGGTCTGCGGCATGATCCCGTCGAGCGCGGACACCACGAGGATCGCCCCGTCGAGTTGGGCGGCGCCGGTGACCATGTTCTTGATGTAGTCGGCGTGACCGGGCATGTCGACATGCGCGTAGTGCCGGGTGTCGGTCTCGTACTCGACGTGCGCGATGTTGATGGTGATGCCGCGGGCGGCCTCCTCCGGGGCACGGTCGATGCGGTCGAAGGGCACGAAGGTGCCGGAGCCGCGCTCGGCGAGCACCTTGGTGATGGCGGCGGTCAGCGTGGTCTTGCCGTGGTCGACATGGCCCATGGTGCCGATGTTGAGATGCGGTTTGGTGCGGACGTACGCCGTCTTGGACATGGGGATTCCTCGAAGCCTGGTGAGGTGATGAGAAGACGGGACCCCGGGTTCCGGCCGACCCTCCCCCTGCGGGGTCCGCCGGACGATCCGGGGAGGGTCAGCTTCGGGCGCCGTCTACGGCGGCCAGCAGCACCAGGACGGCAGCCTTCGGGGCATCCGCTGCGGCGGATGCGGCGAGGACGAAGGCGTACCGGAACATGACGACGATCATCGCCGACGCCCGCCCCCGCGTCGAACGATTTTCCCGCGCCCCCGAGCGGGACCTACGCCCCGCTCCCCTCCCCCTTCTCCTTCTCCTCCCCGATGTTCTTCAGGGCCTCCCGCACCGACAGCGGCGCGAACCGCCCGCGTTCCCGCGCCAGGAAGTCGCGTACGGCGTCCGGGTCGGTCTTGGCGTACTCGCGCAGCGCCCAGCCGATGGCCTTGCGGAGGAAGAAGTCGGGGTGCCCGGACTGGCGCAGGCAGTAGCCGAAGAGCCGTTCGACGTCGGTGCGTTCCTTGTAGCGAAGCTGGTGGAGCAGGGCGGTACGGGCGATCCAGAGGTCGTCGTCGGCGATCCAGCGGTCCATGTCGGCGGTGAGCCGGGGGTCGGCGGCGACCAGGGCGCCCACGACGTGCGCGGCGAGCAGATCGACGGTGTCCCACCAGGAGTCGGTGGCGACCAGGTGCCGGGTCACCGGCAGGAAGGCGGCGGAGCAGCGGCCCACGTGGCGCCGCAGGTAGTCGACGGCGAAGTACCGGTACTCGCGCTCGGGCAGCGCCAAGCAGCGCAGGGCGACGGCCGCGCAGTCGGCCTCGGTGGGGCGGGGCGTCCCGGCCAGCACGGTGCGGGACAGGGTCCGCTGGACCGGGGCGGGGAGGCCGAGGAAGGGGCCGATGTCCTTCATGTACGCCCGCATGGACCGGGCCCGCTCGGGGTCGGCGGCGGTCGGGTAGACGGCGGTCAGCCGCTCCAGGAGGGTGTCGGCCAGCGCGCTGTCCGGCACGGCGAGCGGCCCACTCCGGCCGCCACGCCGGTCCGCGCCCGCACCACCGCTGTCGCTGTCGCTGTCCCTGCCGCTGTCGCTGTCGCTGTCCCTGGCACCCATGGCCGAACCCTACGGCGGCACGGCGGTACGCCCGGCCACCGGAAACGACGTCGCTGGACGTCATGGAAAAACCGCTGCCGGCCGGAACCAAGGGGGCCACTGTGCCCGTTCTCACAGCAGGACCGGACGAACCGGCCGTACGACAATCGCGTATACACACGTGAAACGTGACCCCTGTGGGATCGTGAGCACGGGCCCTGGTTCCATGGCTGTCGTCCACGCCGCCCCGCCATCCGGACATTCCGGGAGTTCACTTGCTCGATGTCACCACCCGCTCTGGCGGCACCGACACGGCCGCTCCCCCGGCCGCGTCCACCGGACTCGCGCACGCCACCGCCCTCCCCGCCGGTGCCGTGCCCCTGCGTCCCGCCTTCGCCGTCCGCTGCGCCAGAGCCCTGCTGTCGCCGTGGGCCCGGTTCGCGCTGCTGGTCGCGCTGCTCGTGGGGGCGGGAGCGGCCGTGCTGCTGTTCGAGCCGCAGCGGCTGCTGCGGGAGGGCTGGCCGCCCCAGCTCGGCGGGCTGCTCGCGGCGCTGGTCTTCGCCGCGGCGTACGGGCTGGTCACGGTGGCGTTCGTGCCGCGCCCGCTGCTCAATCTGGCCGCGGGCGCGCTGTTCGGCTCGCAGCTGGGCATCGCCACGGCCGTGGCGGGTTCGGTGATCGGCGCGGCCATCGCCTTCGGGCTGGGGCGGGCGCTGGGCCAGGACGCGCTGCGACCCCTGCTGCGCGGGCGGCTGCTGACCACGGTCGACGGGCAGTTCAGCAGACACGGGTTCCGTTCGATGCTGGCGGTGCGGCTCTTCCCGGGCGTGCCGTTCTGGGCGGCGAACTACTGTGCGTCCGTCTCGCGGATGGGCTGGTTCCCCTTCCTGCTGGCGACCGCGCTCGGCTCGATCCCGAACACGGCGGCGTATGTGGTCGCCGGGGCGCGCGCCTCGACCCCGACCTCGCCCGTGTTTCTGATCGCCCTGGCCTGTATCGCCGTTCCGGGCGTGGCCGGAGCGGTGGTGGCCTGGCGCAAGCGCCACCACTTCCGGGGCGGCCCGGCGGCGAAGGACGGGACGGGTGCGGGGCCGGGCGTGGCAGCGGTCTGCGCGACAGCGGACGACAGCCAGCGCTAGCCCCGACTCGCCCTTTCCTCCCCCCGCTCAGACCGCTTCGAGGATCATCGCGTTGGCGAGGCCGCCCGCCTCGCACATGGTCTGGAGGCCATAGCGCGCCCCGCGCTCGCGCAGGGCGTGGACGAGGGTGGTGGTCAGCCGGGTGCCGCTGGCGCCCAGCGGATGCCCCAGCGCGATGGCACCGCCGTTGACATTGACCCGGTCGAGATCGGCGCCGGTCTCCTGCTGCCAGCTGAGCACGACACTGGCGAAAGCCTCGTTGATCTCGATGAGGTCGATGTCGCCGAGGGTGAGCCCGGCCCGGCGCAGCACCTTCTCGGTGGCCGGTATGACCCCGGTGAGCATCAGGAGCGGGTCGGAGCCGGTGACGGCGAAGCTGTGCAGCCGGGCGAGGGGGCGCAGTCCGAGCCGGGCGGCGGTGTCACCGCCCATGATGAGGACGGCGGAGGCGCCGTCGTTGATGGGGCTGGCGTTCCCGGCGGTGACGCTCCACTCGATCTGCGGGAACCGCGCGGCGAAGCCGGGGTCGTGGAAGGCGGGCCGGAGCCCGGCGAGTATCTCCGCGGTGGTGCCGGGGCGTACGGACTCGTCGCGTTCGACCCCCTCCAGCGGGGCGACCTCGGCGTCGAACCGGCCGAACGCCCAGGCGTCGGCCGCCTTGTGGTGGGAGGCGGCGGAGAAGGCGTCCAGCCGCTCCCGGGTGAGGGACCACTTCGCGGCGATCAGCTCCGCGCTGATGCCCTGCGGCACCAGCCCCTCCGGATAACGGGCGGCGACACCGGGGCCGAACGGATCGGCGCCGGGCGGCACGTTCGACCACATCGGCACCCGGCTCATGGACTCGACCCCGCACGCCACGACGACGTCGTACGCGCCCGCCATCACCCCTTGGGCGGCGAAGTGCACGGCCTGCTGGGAGGAGCCGCACTGGCGGTCGACGGTGGTGGCGGGGACGGTCTCCGGAAAGCCCGCGGCGAGCACGGCGTTGCGGGTGGTGTTGATGGCCTGCTCGCCGACCTGGTCGACGGTGCCGCCGATGACGTCGTCGATCAGCGCCGGATCGACACCGGAGCGCTCGACGAGGGCGCGCAGGGTGTGGGCGAGGAGTTCGACGGGGTGGACATGCGCCAGGACACCGCCCGGCTTGCCCTTGCCGATGGGGGTGCGTACGGCTTCGACGACGACTGCGTCGCGCATGGGTGGACCTCCTTGCGTGCGCCGACCGGCGACGGCCCGGCGACGTCACAGCGACGGCACGGCGATGAGCCTCCGGCCTCCGGCCTCCGGCCACCGACCTCTGACGTCTGACCACCGGCCTCTGGCCGCCGACCGCGGGCTACCAATGAGTAGGAATTTCAAACTCACCATAGCTCCATTGGTTGGAAAATCAAACCCTCACTACACTGACCCCATGGCCGCCCGAAAAGACGCCCGCCCCTGCTCCGTCGCCGACGCTCTCGCACTGGTCGGCGAGAAGTACTCGCTGCTCGTGCTGCGCGAGGTCTGCCTCGGCAATGGCCGGTTCGACCAGCTGGTACGGAACATCGGCGCTCCGCGTGACATCCTCGCCACCCGGCTGCGCCGCCTGGTCGACGCCGGAATCCTGACCAAGCGGGCCTACAGCGAACGCCCGCAGCGCTTCGAGTACCGGCCGACCCAGGCCGGTCTTGAGCTGGAACCGGTGCTGCTGACCCTGATGGCGTGGGGCGACCGCCATCTGCGTCCGGACGGCGACCGTCCGATGATCATCGAGCACAGCTGCGGGCAGGATCTGGTGCCGCAGGTGGTGTGCCGGGCGTGCGGTGAGCAGGTCCAGCACGAGGACCTCACGGCACGTCCGCAGGCACCGGGCTGGAGCGTGACGGGCCCGACGGCGGCGTGACGCGGGAGCCGTGGGGGGCGGCTGACTGAATCCAGGTGGCCGGAAAGGAACGCACGGCTGACGCCCGTACGGGCAACGGACGTTCGAAGGCCCTGTGTGGGGCGGGCGACCGGGGGGACGCTACGCTGCCTCCACCACACCTGATCACCCGCATGGGCGTGTGTCGGTGTGTCCGTCGCCCGTTGCACGATCGGCACTTGGACTCCGTACTTTCATGTCTTGGTTCGAATCACTCATCCTCGGACTCGTCCAGGGGCTGACCGAATTCCTTCCCGTGTCCTCCAGCGCGCATCTGCGGCTCACCGCGGCGTTCTCCGGCTGGGAGGACCCGGGCGCGGCGTTCACGGCGATCACCCAGATCGGCACCGAGGTCGCCGTGCTGATCTACTTCCGCAAGGACATCGGGCGGATCGTGCTCGCCTGGTGCCGCTCGCTGTACAGCAAGGAGTGGCGGCGCGACCACGACGCCCAGATGGGCTGGCTGGTGATCGTCGGCTCGATCCCGATCGGTGTGCTCGGGGTGACGCTGAAGGACCAGATCGAGGGGCCGTTCCGGGATCTGCGGATCACGGCGACCATGCTGATCGTCGTCGGCGTCATCATCGGCATCGCGGACCGGATGGCGGCGCGGGACGAGACGGGCGGCCGGCACCGCGCCCCCAAGCAGCGCAAGGGCCTCCAGGACCTCAACGCCAAGGACGGTCTGATCTTCGGCCTCTGCCAGGCGTGCGCCCTCATCCCGGGCGTCTCCCGCTCGGGCGCGACCATCACCGGTGGCCTGTTCATGGGCTACAACCGCGAGGCCGCGGCCCGCTACTCCTTCCTCCTCGCGATCCCCGCGGTGCTGGCGTCGGGGATGTTCGAGTTGAAGGACGCGATGGAGGGCGGCCATGTGACCTGGGGCCCGACCATCTTCGCCACGATTGTCGCATTCGCTACGGGATATGCCGTTATCGCGTGGTTCATGAAGTACATCAGCACGAAGTCGTTCATGCCGTTCGTCTGGTACCGGATCGCGCTCGGCATCGTCATCATCGTGCTCGTCGCGACGGGTGTACTGAGCCCGCACGCGGCGGAGTCGGCGGGCTGAGGCGGGCGCCGGTCACGCGGGCCCCTGCCGGGGGGCCGCTTGATCACCCCTCACCCCTCACCCCTCACCCCTCACCCCTCACCCCTCACCGCACATCGATCGCCCGGCTGGCCGACGCCATGAACCTCTCCCGCTTGCCGTCGGCATGGTTGAGGAACCCCCGGATACGGGCCAACTGATCGGCGCCGAGCGCCTGGTTCGTCGTCCGGCCACCCGTTCTGGCCTGGATCACCGCCGCGCAGGCGGACAGCGACTTGACCAGCTCACCGGCCATCCGCGCCAGCTCCGGCGGTCCTTCGAGCTCGACGGACCGCAGGGCGTCGCCCAGTTCGTCGCGGATGGTCCTGCGGGTCTCCGTGAGGACCGTGCGGAGTTCCTGGAGGTCATGCGCGGGCGTGCCGAACTCGGCCTCGATGCCGCGCAGCGCCTCACGCACCTCGTCGGCTCTCGCCGCGAGCGCCGCGTAGGCGTCCCGGCGCATCTGGCGCCGCCAGTGCCGGTGCTCCGCGCGTACCTGCCGCTGCGCGGCGAACCCGGCGATGGCCGCCGCCAGAGCGGTACCCACGACGCCCACGGCCGCACCCAGTACCGCAGCGGTCCCCGCGTCCACAGCAGGAGACTGCCAGACGCGGCGCCTTCCGTGAACGGGGACCGGACCCCGGCGGACGTGACGAACGCCTCTTCCGTCCGGATCTCGCCGGACGGAAGAGGGGTACGGCGCCTCCCGCCGGACCGGCCCTCACCGCTTTGTCCTGCGACAAGTCGCCCTGTGGGTAACGGACGGAACTCGTCCAGGAGTTCGATCCCGGCCATTCGTACGCGCGTGCCGTAGCCACGCCGTAGCGCTCTGTCAGTTCTTGGGCCTAGGCTTGCCGCATGTCCCCAGATTCCAAAGCCCGTCGTTTCGCACGCTCCGCCGCCGAGGTGAACGAACAGATCCGGGCCCTGTGGCTGCGCGCGGGCGGCTCGCTGTCCACCCAGGAGCGGGCGGAGTACGAACTGCTGGTGGTGGAGTGGGCGGCGGCCATGCGGGGGGACATCGTCGAGGCGGCCTGACGGCGCGACGGAACACGGAACGGGTCCCACCGGCACGCCCCCTGAGCGTCGGCCCAGCATCTCGGCATCGGCTCAGCGTCCGCCCGACAGCTCACCAGCGGCTCAACGCCCGCCCGACACCCTCAGCACCGCGCCCGTCGTGAACGACGCCTCCGGCGACAGCAGCCACGCGATCGCGGCGGCGATCTCCCCCGGGTCGCCGGGGCGGCCCAGCGGCGTCAAGGCGCCCATCCGCTCGGCACGGTCCGGGTCGCCCATCGCCGCGTGCATCTCGGTGTCGACGACTCCGGGCGCCACCGCGTTGACCCGCACTCCGTCCGGGCCGAGTTCCTTGGCGAGGCCCAGCGTGAGCGCGTCGACCGCCGCCTTGGTCGCCGCGTAGTGGACGTACTCGCCGGGGCTGCCGACCGTGGCGGCGGCGGACGACACATTGACGATCGCCCCGCCCCCGGTCGACCCGCCCCCGCGCCCGGTCATCAGCTGCGCCGCCCGTCGCGAACACAGCAGCGTGCCCAGCAGATTGACGTCGACGACCCGGCGGATATCGTCCGTCGACGTGTCGGCGAGGCGGCCGAGAGGGCCGGTCACCGCCGCGTTGTTGACCAGTCCCGTGACCGCGCCCAGCTCCCGCTCCGCGCTCTCGAACAGGCGGTCCACCTCGCGCTCCACGGAGGTGTCCACCCGGACCACCGCGGCGCGCCGCCCGGCCGCCCGCACCCCGTCGGCGACCTCGGCCGCGGCCCCCGCGTCATGGACGTACCCGACCACCACGTCATGGCCGTCCGCGGCCAGCCGCAGACAGGTCGCCGCGCCGATCCCCCGGCTGCCGCCGGTGACGACGGTGACGAGGTGTTCCGTACTCGCTCGCATGGTCCTCCCAGTTCCTTCGGAGCGGCCTCTCCCGGCCGTCCCGATCATGATTCAAGGCTACGGTGGCCGCCGTCGCCGGGCGCGGACGGTGTGGTCAAGTGCTGCACACCCCTTGGCTCCGCTGCCGCCGTGTTCAACACTGATCGGGTGACGCAGCGTGTGGAGCTGGCGACCGTGCTGGACCGGCTGGCCGTGGACGGGCTGATCACCGATTACGCGGTGGCGGTCGACGACGGCGACTGGGAGGCGTACCGAAGGCTGTTCACCGCCGACGGCCGGGCGGACTACCGCTCGGCGGGCGGGATCGAGGGTGAGGCGCGGACGGTGGCGGAGTGGCTCGCGGAGAGTCTGCGGGTGTTCCCGATGCGACAGCATCTGATCGTCAACCGCCGGGTGCGGTTCGAGATCCTGGAGCGGGACACCGGGGACACCGCGCTCGTGCAGGCCGACTATGTCAATCCGATGGGTACGGGCGCGGGGAACGGCGGGGGGTCCGCCGTGCCGGACTTCGTGTGCGGCGGGCGGTACGGCTTCGGCGCGGTGCGCACCGACGACGGCTGGCGGCTGCGGGAGGTCGTGGTCCGGGAGAAATGGCGGCGGCTGCCCTGATTCCCACACTTTGCCCCTCATCGACGCGATTCGCCCCGTTCCGGACCAGGTCCCCTGTCCCTCGGTGATCCGGCGGGCCACACTCGTCCCATGACCTCGTGGACGCACTGGCTCCGCTCCACCTGGCGGCGGTCCGTCGTCGCGGCCGGAGCGGGGGCGCTGCCGGCGCTGGCGTTCCCGGGCCCCGCGCTGTGGTGGTGGGCACCGGTGGCGCTGGTGCCGTGGCTGCTGCTGGCGCGCGCCGCGCCGGACGCCCGGCGGGCGCTGTACGACGGCTGGTGGGGCGGCTTCGGCTTCATGCTCGCGGTGCACCACTGGCTGCTGCCGAACCTGCATGTCTTTACCTTCGTGATCGCCGCGCTGCTGGGCGCGCTGTGGGCGCCCTGGGGCTGGCTGGTGCGGCGGTTCCTGGGCGGGACGCCCCCGCCGGGGCGGGTCGCGGCGGCGCTGCTGGTGCTGCCGTCGGGCTGGCTGCTGGTGGAGCTGGTGCGGTCCTGGCAGGGTCTTGGCGGGCCGTGGGGCATGCTCGGGGCGAGTCAGTGGCAGGTGGTACCGGCGCTGCGGCTGGCGTCGGTCGGCGGGGTGTGGCTGCTGAGCTTTCTGCTGGTGGCCGTGAACGTGGCGGTCACGGCGCTGGTGGCGGTGCGGTCGAGCCGGGTGCCCGCGCTGGCGGGGCTGGTCGCGACGGCCGCCGTGACGTCGTCGGCGTGGGCGTGGGCGCCGCGCCCCGCGGTGACCGACCGGGTCGCCGTGGCCGTCGTCCAGCCGGGCATCGTGGACGGCGCGGACCGCGGTGACCGGCGGTTCGCGCGGGCGGAGGCGCTGACGCGGGAGCTGGCCGGGCGGGGCGTGGAGCTGATCGTGTGGGGCGAGTCGAGCGTCGGGTTCGATCTGGGCGAGCGACCCGATCTGGCCGGGCGGCTGGCCGCGCTGTCCCGGCTGACCGGCGCGGACATCCTGGTCAATGTGGACGCGCGGCGCCCGGACCGGGCCGGGATCTACAAGAGTTCGGTGCTGGTCGGACCCGGCGGGCCGACCGGCGACCGGTACGACAAGATGCGGCTGGTGCCGTTCGGCGAGTATGTCCCGGCGCGTGCGCTGCTGGGCTGGGCGACCTCGGTCGGCGAGGCGGCGGGCGAGGACCGGATGCGGGGCACCCGGCAGGTGGTGATGAAGGTCGGCGGAGGGCTGCGGATCGGGCCGATGGTGTGCTTCGAGTCGGCGTTCCCGGACATGAGCCGGGCGCTGGCGAGGGACGGGGCGGACGTCCTGGTGGCGCAGTCGGCGACCGCCACGTTCCAGCGCAGTTGGGCGCCCGCGCAGCATGCCTCGCTGGCCGCGCTGCGCGCCGCGGAGACCGGCCGCCCGATGGTGCACGCCACGCTGACGGGCGTCTCGGCGGTGTACGGCCCGGACGGCGCCCGGGTCGGCGACCGGCTGGGCACCGACGCGAGCGCCGCCGAGGTGTACGAGGTTCCCCTGGCCGGCGGTGTCACGCCGTACGTCCGCTTCGGCGCCTGGCCGGTGTACGGGGCGCTGCTGGTGCTGGCGGTGTTCGTGGTGACCGTGGTGCCGGGGGCGGTCAGGACCCGGCGGGACGGTCCTGGACGGCGTGGACGATCCGCTCGCACAGCGCGTGCGTGGCCAGCGCGTCCCGGGCACTGAGCGGCTTACCGGCCCGGACCGCGTCCAGGAAGCCCAGCGCCACCTGCTCGATACCGCGCTGGCGGGCCACCGGCACCCAGTCGCCGCGCCGCCGCAGGGTCGGCTGGCCCTTGTGGTCGATCACATCGGAGATGTTGAGGACCTGCCGCTTGGTGTCCTGCCCGGAGACCTCCAGGATCTCCTCGGTGGAGCCGCTGAGCCGGTTCATCACGCCGAGCGCGGTGAAGCCGTCCCCGGCGAGCTGGAGCACCACATGGTGCAGCAGCCCGTCCACCACCCGCGCCCGCACGGTCACATCCTCGATCTCGCCCGGCGCCAGGAAGCGCAGGGTGTCCACGACATGGATGAAGTCGTCCAGGATCATCGCGCGGGGCTCCTCGGGCAGCCCGACGCGGTTCTTCTGCATCACGATCAGCTCGCGCGGATGCTCGGCGCACTGCGCGTAGGCGGGCGCGTGCCGCCGGTTGAAGCCGACGGCCAGGCTCACCCCGCGCTCCTCGGCGAGGGCGACCAGCCGCTCGGAGTCGGCGAGTTCATAGGCGAGCGGCTTGTCGACATAGGTCGGCACGCCCGCCTCCAGCAGCCGGGTCACGATCTGCGGGTGCGCGGCGGTCGGCGCGTGCACGAAGGCCGCGTCCAGGTCCTGGGCGAGCAGTTCGTCCAGCGTGGTGTGGCGCTGCCCGGCCGGGACGCGCAGCGCGTCCCCGACCCGGTGCAGGGTGGCGGGCGTACGGGTCTGGAGGTGCGGCTCGATCCCGGGCAGGCTGCCGAGCACCGGCAGGTACGCCTTCTGCGCGATGTCACCGAGTCCGATACAGCCGACCTTCACGCCGTCTCCCTCTGGTTCAGTTGCCCGGCCGCTCGCCCGCCGTGGTCTGCCCGGAGCATACGGTGTCGCCGTGGGCGGACTCCGGTCGCGTGTGCGATTCCCGCGGCGGACGCCAGTCGGCGATCCCGTCGAAACCCTTCAGGAACAGCGCGGGCCCGGCCTTCGACAGCACCAGCAGCACGGTGTTCCGTACGACGACGGCGGTGCGGCTGCCGGTCAGGTTGAGCCGGGCCACCCGTACCGCCTGGCGGGTGATCCGGGTGGTCCTCGGCAGCCGGGCGGCGGAGTAGGCGGCGAGGTCGGCGCGGTGGTGGGCGAGCACGACGGCGTCCTCGATCGCCTGGTTGCCGCCCTGTCCGAGGGTCGGCGGCATGGCGTGCGCGGCGTCCCCGACCAGCCCGACCCGGCCGCGGTGGTGGGCGGGCAGCGGCTCGGCGAGGTGGTGGACGTCATGGCGCAGCACGTCCTCGGGACGGGCGGCGGCCAGCACGGCGGGGATCGGGTCGTGCCAGTCGCCGTAGCGGCGCAGCAGTTCGGCGCGTTCGTCGTCGGCCCGCTGCCCGGCGGGCGCGAGAGCGGCGGCGTACGCGTACACCCGGCCGTCCTTGAGGGGCTGGGTGCCCCAGATCCGGCCGCGCCCCCAGGTCTCATGGGCGGCGAAGGCGGTGCCGGGCAGCGGGACGACGATCCGCCAGGTGGTGAAGCCGGAGTAGACGGTTCCGGGGTGGTCGGGGAAGAGCGTGGCGCGGACGGCGGACCGGATGCCGTCGGCGCCGACCACCAGGTCGGCCGTGAACTCCCGGCCGTCGGCGGTGCGGACCCGGGCGGGGCGGCCGGGGTCCGCCGGGTCACCGGGGTCGGTGACCCGGGCGTCCGCCGCCGTACGGACCGTGCCGTCGGGGAGCCGGGCGGCGAGGGCGTCCACCAGGGTGGAGCGGTGCAGCAGCACGAGCGGTCCCCCGAACCGCTCGGCCACCGCTTCGGCGCTGGACCGGGAGAGCCAGCGCCCGTGCGGGGCGCGCACCCCGCCGTCGCCCTGCCAGGCGGCCAGCGCGCGGATCTCGTCGCCCAGCCCGATGACGTCGAGGGCGCGCAGGGCGTTGGGGGCGAGCGAGATCGCGGCGCCGACCGGCTCCAGGGACGGGGCGCGCTCCAGGACGGTGACCCGTACTCCGCGCTGGTGCAGGGCCACGGCGGCGGTGAGTCCGCCGATGCCGCCGCCGACGACCACGGCGGTCCCGACCCCGCCCGGGTCGCCGGTCCCCCGCCCGTTCCCGCTCGTCCGGTGCATGTCGTCCATGGCTCCTCCTCAGACACCGCCGCGCTCACTACATCCGTAGTGACCCCTGCGGTTGACGGTACTACAGGTGTAGTGAGAGTGGTACTACAGGCGTAGTGGCAGCGGCTAGGGGCGCAGCGGCGGCGGCTGGCGCGGCATAGCCGCGTCTCCCACTACAGGCGTAGTGGGAGCGGTAGATTGCCGTCATGGCCGAACGCCCCGCCCCAGCCCCAGAAGACCCAGCCCCCGCCCCCCACGCGCGTGCCGAGCTGGTCGCCGACACCGCCATCGCCCTGCTCGCCGAGCGCGGGATGCGCGGGCTGACCCACCGCGCGGTGGACGAGGCCGCCGGACTGCCGCAGGGCTCCACCTCCAACCTGGCCCGTACCCGCCAGGCCCTGCTGGAACTGGCGGTCCACCGGCACGCCGAGCGCGAGGCACGGGTCCTGGCCCTCGGCGAGATGCCCGGCCCGCGGCGCGGACCGGACGCCGTGGCCGACGCCCTGGCCCTGGCGGTGCACCGCACCCTCACCACCCACCGCGAGCTGCTGGTCTCCCGCTACGAACTCGCCCTGGAGGCCACCCGCCGCCCCGCGCTGCGCGCCTTCTACGACGCCACCGGCGCCGTCTTCCGCGAACAGCTCACCGCGCTGGTGACCGCGCTGGGCTCGACCGCCCCCGAACGGCACGCGCTGTCCCTGATCGGCTGGACCGACGGGCTGATGTTCACCTGCGTCGCGGGCTCCTACAGCGCCCGCGTCCCGGACCTCGCGGAGCTGCGGGCCGGACTGCGGGAGCTGCTGCGGGGCATGTTGGCCGACTGACCTGCGCCGAGGCGCCGACGCCGGGTCCGGGCGCCCGCCCCGATAAGACGTGGCCATGACCCGCCGCGCCGGGCCAGGATGCCTCCATGACCATCGAACGCAGTGAACCCGCCAAGACCGCCGCCGAACGCGCCATGCTGGACGGCTGGCTCGACTTCCACCGGGCCACCCTCGCCGCCAAGTGCGAGGGCCTGGACGACGACCAGCTGAAGACCGCGTCGGTGCCGCCGTCCTCCCTGACCCTGCTGGGGCTGGTACGGCACATGGCGGACGTGGAGCGCGGCTGGTACCGCAGGGTGCTGGCCGGGGAGGACGTCCCGCCGATCCACTACACCGAGGACGATCTCGACGGCGACTTCCGCACCGGCCCGTCCGACACCTGGCAGGAGGCGTACGCCACCTGGCAGCGCGAGATCGAGGTCGCCCGCCGCCACGCGGCCGGGTTCGCCCTCGACGACCTCGCCCGGGGCGAGCACCACCGCCACAAGGAGCCGTTCAATCTGCGCTGGATTCACACCCACATGATCGAGGAGTACGCCCGCCACAACGGCCACGCCGACCTGCTCCGCGAGGCGATCGACGGGAAGACGGGCGACTGAGGAGGGTCACGGGGAACCCCGGCGGGCGGCGGGACCCGCCCGTCGGCCGGGGCGCGGGTCCGGCCGCCGGTCGGGACCCGGGTCCCGCCGCCGGTCGGGGCGCGGGCATCACCCGTGCGGGTCATCCTGCGCCTGTCCGGTGCGGGGAAACCGGCGGGAGCCAGCAGAGTGGCGCGGGTGCATCGAACGACGACCACCGCCACGCTCCTGGTCACCGTGGCCGTCTCGGCCCTCACCGGCTGTACGACGGTCCACCGCCCGGCCGCGCCCGCCCCGGCGGCGACCCCCGTACGGCCGCCCGTGCCGGAGCCCGACGGAAGTTCCGGCACGCAGGTCGTGCAGGCACCGGCCCGTGAGGCGCTGGAGATGATCGGTCCCGACCGGCCGTCCAGCGCGCCGCCCGCGCCCCCGGCCCGCCGTTCCGTCCCGCCCCCGGTCACCGCGCCCCCGCCGCCCGCACCGGCGGCCCCGCGCGCCGCGCCACGTCCACGCACCGACCCGCCCGCGCCCCGGCCACCGCGACGGACGAGCGCCGCGCCCGATCCCGCCGCGTCGATCGAGCAGGAGGTCCGGCGGCAGACGGACGTCTGCGCGCTGGGACGGCGGTACGGCGGCTGGGACCCGAACAGCCCGGAGGCGCGGATCTGCGAGCGGACGTACGGGCGCTGACGCGGGGTGCGATGACCAGTCGTCGTGACCGGACGTCGTGACCGGGCAGCGTGACCGGGCAGCGTGACCGGACGTCGTGACCGGGCAGTGGAACAGGGCGTCCAGGCAGGGCCTCGCGGCCAACGACACCGCACCGCCCCAGCCACCGCCCCACCACCCGACCGCCCCGGTCACCTCACCGCCCGCGTCACCCCACCACCCCGACATCCCGCCCCGCCCCGCCCACGTCAGGGCCGCTGCCGTGGCGGCCCCCACGGCGACCCCCCACCACTCCCACCACCCCCACCACTCCCGTACCCCTCCCCCTCCCCCTCCCCTTCCCCGTAGTCCCCCCCGGCGCTTTCCGCGAGGCGGGCCTCCAGGCGGGCGAGCGCCGCGCGGACGCCCCGGCCGTAGGCGTCGTCGGACAGCTGGGCGCAGGCGCGGCGGGCGCGGGCGGCGTGGGTGCGGGCGGCGCCCGTGCGGTCGAGCTTGAGATAGTCCTCGGCCAGGTTCAGATGGAGCGCGGGATAGAGGGCCCGGACGGCGACCGCGCCGCCGTGCTCGGCGGGGCGCAGCGCGGTCAGTTCCTCGGCCGCCGCCAGCGCCCTGAGGTCCCAGGCGAGTTCGTCGGCCGGGTCGTCCTGGGTGTCGGCCAGATAGTGGGCCAGGGTGCAGCGGTGCAGCGGGTCCCCGTACTCACCGGTCTCGGTCCACAGGTCCAGGAGCCGGGTGCGGGCCTCCTCGCGGTCCCCGGCGTGATGGAGCATGACGATCTGCCCGATCCGGGTCAGCACGGCGTCCGGCGCCGACTGCTTCTGTCGCTCCGTCACCACGGCCTCCGCGCGCTCGCCGACTGTCCGGTCCGACGCCGGGCCCGGATGGGGCGCCCCGGCGTCGCGACGCCCGGCACGCACCCTAACCGCCACCCGGGGCGATCACGCTGAGGCGGGTCCGGGCCGGTCCGCACGGGACCGGCCCGGCGCAGGGCTCAGCCCAGGTTGGGCACGGTCCAGTCGATCGCGGTGTGGCCCTGGCGGGCGACGGCCTCGTCGATCTGGGTGAAGGGGCGGGAGCCGAAGAACTTCTTCGCGGAGAGCGGGGAGGGGTGGGCGCCCTTGACCACGGTGTGCCGCTCCTCGTCGATGAGGGGGAGCTTCTTCTGCGCGTAGTTGCCCCACAGGACGAACACCGCCGGGTCGGGCCGGTCGGCGACCGCGCGGATCACCGCGTCGGTGAACTTCTCCCAGCCCTTGCCCTTGTGCGAGTTGGCCTCGCCGGAGCGGACCGTCAGCACCGCGTTGAGCAGCAGCACGCCCTGGCGGGCCCAGGGCATCAGATAGCCGTTGTCCGGGATCGGGGTGCCCAGCTCCTGCTGCATCTCCTTGTAGATGTTGCGCAGGGACGGCGGGATCTTCACACCGGGGCGGACCGAGAAGCACAGGCCGTGGCCCTGGCCCTCGCCGTGGTAGGGGTCCTGGCCGAGGATCAGGACCTTCACCTCGTCGTACGGCGTGGCGTCGAGGGCGGCGAAGACCTCCTCGCGGGGCGGGTAGACGGGGCCGTTCGCCCGCTCCTCCTCCACGAAGTCCGTCAGCTCCTTGAAGTAGGGCTTCTGGAGCTCGTCGCCCAGTACTCCGCGCCAGGACTCGGGCAGCATGGCGATGTCGGTCACGTCAACTTCCTTACGCTGTACGGTCACTTCGAGGTGCCGGGTCCGGTGGACCGGTCCTCAGGTGCTGGTCCCCGAACCTACAGGCGGCCACTGACAATCGGCGCCGGGGGCGCCGGGCGGCCGTGGCTACCAGCTGGTCTTCCGTGACAGCGTCCACATCATCATGATCGTCGACGGGTCCAGGGCCTGTTCCCCGCCGGAGATCTCCTCGCTGGCGGCGATGAACTGCTTGCCCTGCCACAGCGGCAGCAGCCGGGCGTCGTCCACCAGGATCTGCTGGGCCTCCTCGAAGTCCCGTACGACCTGGGCGCGGTCGCTCTCGCGGCGGGAGCGGGGCAGCAGGACGCCGGTGATCTCGGGGGCCGGGTAGGGCGTGCCCAGCGCGTTCTGGTCGCCGACGAAGGGGGCGATGAAGTTCTCGGCGTCGGGGAAGTCGGGGAACCAGCCCCGCCCGAACACCGGGTACTCGCCCTTCTGGTAGCCCTCGACATAGGTCTTCCAGGGGCGGCTCTTGAGAGTGATCTGGAACAGCTCCGACGCCTCCAGCTGCCGCTTCAGCTCCTTGAAGAGCACGGCGGTCTCGGAGCCGTAGCGGTCGGTGGTGTACCAGAGGGTGAGCGGGACCGGGGTGGTGATCCCGGCCTCGGCGAGGATCTCGGCGGCCTTGTCGGCGTCCGGGTCACCGTAGTCGTCGAAGAAGCCGGTGGTGTGTCCGGTGAGGCCCTTGGGGACCATGGAGTACAGCGGTTCGACGGTGTCCTTGTAGATGTGGTGGGCGATGGAGGGGCGGTCCACGACCTGGGCGACGGCCTTGCGGACGGCGGGCTTCCCGGCCATCGGGTCCTTGGGGTTGAAGACCAGGTAGCTGATGTCGGTCCCGGCGCCCTCGACCAGCTGGAGCCCGGAGTCGGGGTCGACGCGCTGGAGGTCGACGATGTCGTCGGCGGCGAGCCCGCGGTAGGTGATGTCTATGCGCTTGGTCTTCAGGGCCTGGACCATCTCGCCGGAGTCCTGGAAGTAGCGGATGGTGACGGCGTCGTTGCGGCGGTCGGCGTAGCCCTTGTAGCTGTCGTTGCGGACCAGCCGGGCCTCGCTGTTCTCGGTGTAGGAGGCGAGGCTGTACGGGCCGGACCCGGTGACGGAGCCGCCCTCGCGCAGCGAGCCGGCCGGGTAGTGCTCGGGGTCGACGAGGGACATGGCCGGGGTGGCGAGGACGAACGGGAAGGTGGCGTCGGAGGTCTTCAGCCGGAACAGCACCTGGTCGTCGCCCTCGGTGTCGACCTGTTCGAGGCTGCCGAGGAGCCCGGCGGGACCGCCGGGGTGATTGATCCGCAGGATGCGGTCGAACGAGTGCTTGACCGCGGCGGCGTCCAGCGGGTGGCCGTCGGAGAAGGTGAGGCCGTCGCGCAGGGTGCAGCGGTACGCGGTGTTCGAGGAGTCGGTGAACTCGCACTCCTCGGCGGCGTCGGGCTGCGGGGTGGTGGCGCCGTTGGGGTAGCTGAGCAGGGTCTGGAAGATGTTGCGGTACAGCTCCCAGGAGCCGTCCCAGGAGGCGGCCGGGTCGAGGGTGCTGGGCACGCTCATGGTCCCCACCACGATCGGCTCGCCGTCGCCGTCGCCGTTGTCCGAGAACAGTCCACATCCGGTCGCCAGGGACAGGGACGCGATGGCGGCGACTGGCCGCAGGCATCGGTTCCGCTTGAACACGCGCTCGCTCCTCGATCTGCCATGCCCAGGGTTGGCAGACCCTACCGCAGCCCAATGCCGCGTGAACCGTGCTTGAACGAGCCAATTGATCAACTTTTCAATGATTACGTTGTCATGGCTGAAATGCCCCTCAAGTGACCCCCTTTGGGCAGGACATGGGCGCCCCTTCCGTCAAGGGAAGGGGCGCCCGGGGCGGAGGCGGAGAGGGGGTCAGCCCACTCCGGCATTCAGGAAGAGACCGCCGTCCACGGCGAGGGTCTGGCCGGTCACCCAGTCCGCCTGGTCGGAGGTGAGGAACGCGGCGGCGCCCCCGATGTCGGAGGGCACGCCGAGCCGCCCCAGCGGGTACGCGGCGGCGGCCTCCGCCTCCCGGCCCTCGTACAGCGCCTGGGCGAACTTGGTCTTCACCACGGCCGGGGCGATGGCGTTGACCCGCACCTTGGGGGCGTACTCGTGGGCGAGCTGCACGGTCAGGTTGATCATCGCGGCCTTGCTGATGCCGTACGCGCCGATGAACGGGGACGGGGCGAGGCCCGCGATGGAGGCGATGTTGACGATGGCGCCGCCGTTGTCCCGCTGCCAGGCGTGCCAGGTCTTCTGGGCGAAGCCGAGGGCGGAGACCACATTGGTCTCGAACACCTTGCGGGCCACGCCCAGGTCGAGATCGGCGAGCGGGCCGAAGACCGGGTTGGTGCCGGCGTTGTTGACCAGGAAGTCGACCCGGCCGAACGCCTCCATCACCCGCTCCACGGCGACCGTCTGGTGGGCCTCGTCGTGGGCCTTGCCCGGGACGCCGATCGCCCGGTCGGGGCCGAGCCGTTCGACCGCCTCCTTCAGGGCGTCCTCGTCGCGGCCGGTGATGCACACCCGGTCGCCGCGCGCGACCAGGGCCTCGGCGACGCCGTAGCCGATACCGCGGCTGGCGCCGGTGATCAGCGCCACCTTGCCGGAGAGCGCGGGGAGTTCCGTGGGGAGCCCCGTGGGGAGTTCCGTGGGGAGTTCGGTCATGTCCATGTCCTCCAGGTTCCGGGGTCGCCGCTAGTCGAGGGGGCCGCCGGCCACGTACAGCACCTGGCCGGAGACGAAACCGGCCGCGTCGCCGGTGAAGAACGCGATGGCGTTGGCGATGTCGTCGGGCTCGCCGACGCGCTGGACGGGGATCATGGTCGCGGCGGCGGCCTTGAAGTCCTCGAAGCCCATGCCGACGCGTGCGGCGGTGGCGGCGGTCATCTCGGTGGCGATGAAGCCGGGGGCGACCGCGTTGGCGGTGATGCCGAACTTGCCCAGCTCCTTGGCGAGGGTCTTGGTGAAGCCCTGGAGACCGGCCTTGGCGGCGGAGTAGTTGACCTGGCCGCGGTTGCCGAGCGCGGAGGACGAGGAGAGGTTGACGATCCGGCCGAAGCCCGCGTCGACCATGTGCTTCTGACACGCGCGGGACATCAGGAAGGCGCCGCGCAGATGGACGTTCATGACGGTGTCCCACTCGGCGACGCTCATCTTGAACAGCAGGTTGTCGCGGAGCACCCCGGCGTTGTTGACCAGGATCGCCGGGGCGCCCAGCTCGGCGGCGACCCGGGCGACGGCGGCCGCGACCTGGGCCTCGTCGGAGACGTCGCAGCCGACCGCGAGGGCGCTGCCACCGGCCTTGGTGATCCGCTCCACGACGTCCGCGCAGGCGGCCTCGTCGAGATCGAGGACGGCGACGGCCCGGCCCTCGGCGGCCAGTCGTACGGCGGTGGCGGCGCCGATGCCGCGCGCCCCTCCGGTGACGATCGCGACCCGCTGATCGGTGGTGGACATGGCTGCTACTCCTCGCCCTCGGGGATGCGGCTCCCGCGGCCGACCGACCCCTTCGGTGAGCGACCGCTTAGTACCTTCGGCAGGAGGTGACGCTAGAAGCCCCGGCACCCGGTGTCAACGGGGCACGGGCCGATGTGATCCACACCGCCATGGCGCCACCCTCGTGGCCGGTGGCCGCTCAGCGCACCAGCAGGTCCAGCAGACGGCGGGTCTCGGCCACCGGGTCCCTGGTCAGACCGGTGTGCACCGGGCCGGGCTGGACCATCGCGGAGCGCGGGGCGACCAGCCAGCGGAAGCGCCGCCCGGCGTCGTCGGCGCCCGCCGGTCCGGCCTGCTCCCCGCCCGCGCACACCCGCTCCACCGCGCCCAGCGCCGCCCGCACCCCCGCCGCGTCGGCCGCCGGGTCCAGGGCGAGCAGCCGGGCCTCGTCGAGATGGGTGAGGGCGCCCACGTACCCCTGGGCGCGGCAGTAGAGCAGGACGCCCGCGTTGATGCGCTCGCCGCGCTCCACGCGCGGGACGACCCGCAGCAGGGCGTACTCGTAGACGTCCCGGTCGCCGCCCTGGCCCGCGCGGGTGATGTGGCGCTCGGTCATGGCTCCGGCCACGTTGATCCGCTGCTCGCTCACCGGGTCTCCTCCAGGCCGTGGATGTGTTCGTGGACGGTGGCGGCGCGGGCGAGCAGCGGTGCGGCGTAGGCGCGGCGCAGGTCGTCCGGGATGTCGAAGCCGGGTTCGCCGGTCAGCCAGGCGTCCGGGACGGCGGCGGTGACCTCGGCGAGGAGGTCCTCGGTGACCCGGGGGGCGAGGTCCGCGGCGGCGGCCCGGACATCCGGGGCGAAGGAGCGCAGGGCGTGGTCGGCGGCGTCGTAGGGGCGGGCGGCGGAGGTCTGGGCGCCGGGCCAGTTGTGGTGCCAGATCAGGGTGGCGCCGTGGTCGATGAGCCAGAGGTCGCCGTGCCATCGCAGCAGATTGGGGTTGCGCCAGGAGCGGTCGACGTTGGTGACCAGCGCGTCGAACCAGACGACCCGGCCCGCCTCCTCGGGGCTCACCTCGAAGGCCAGCGGGTCGAAGCCGAGGGCGCCGGAGAGGAAGTCCATGCCGAGGTTGGTGCCGCCGCTGCCCTTGAGGAGTTCCTGTACCTCCGGGTCGGGCTCGCCCAGCCCGAGCACGGCGTCCAGCGCGACCGTCACCAGCCGGGGCACCCGCAGCCCCAGCCGGCGGGCCAGTTCCCCGCACACCACCTCGGCGACCAGCGTCTTGCGGCCCTGGCCCGCGCCGCGGAACTTCAGCACGTACGTCCCGAGGTCGTCGGCCTCGATCAGACCGGGCAGGGAACCGCCCTCACGCAACGGTTCGATGTAGCGGGTGGCGGTGACCTCTCTGAGCATCGCCCCAGGCTATAGGGCCCGGCTCCCCGTGGATCAGCGGCAGGGTCACCTCGTGCGACCGGGCAGGACCGGACCGCGCACTCGCGCGTGGCCGGGGGCCCGGACACCGGCGTCCCCGAGGCGTTGTCCGCACGGGGACGCGCGAGACCATGGAGGTGTGGCGGCGGAACGGAACCGCTCGGCGGATCTGCTGAGGGTGTGTGCCATCGGGGCGGTCGTGCTCGGTCACTGGCTGCTGGTGGATGTCACCTACCGTGGTGGCACATTGTCCGGGCTGGACGCCCTCGACTACGTCGGGTGGGGACGCTGGCTGACGCTCCTGTTGCAGGTCATGCCGGTCTTCTTCCTGGTCGGCGGGTATGCCAACGCGGTCTCCTGGACAGCGCACCGGGCGGCCGGCGAGCAGGGATGGCACTGGGTGCGCGGCCGGGCGGCGCGACTGCTCTGGCCCACGTCGGTGTACATCGCGGTGTGCGCGCTCGCGGCAGTCGTCGCCCGGAGCGCGGGCCTCGAACCGTCCGTCGTGAGCCTGGCGGGCTGGCTCGTAGCCCTCCATCTGTGGTTCCTGCCGGTCTATCTGCTGCTGATCGCCCTGACACCAGCACTGCACGCGGCACATCGCCGCTGGGGCGCGGCGGTACCCGCGGCGATGGCACTGGGCGCCGCAGGGGTGGACGCACTGGTGCTGGGCCCGCACCTTCCGGTGGTCGGGTTCGCGAACTATCTGCTGGTGTGGGGAACGATCCACCAGTGGGGGTTCGCCTGGCAGGACGGCCCACTCACCACCCCGCGGTGGCGGTGCCGCGCTCTGGCCGCGGCCGGTGTCGTGCTCCTGTGCGCGCTGACCGGTCCCGGCCCCTTTCCCGTCGACATGATCGGCGCCGGGACACGCGTGGGGAACACATCCCCGCCCTCGATCGCCCTGCTGGCCTTCGCCGCCGCCCAGACCGGCCTCGTCCTCATGGCCGAACCCGCCCTGCGGCGCCTGCTCACCCGCCCACGGCTGTGGGCGAGGGTCTCCCGGCTCAACCGCGCCGTCATGACCGTCTATCTGTGGCACATGGTTCCCGTGCTGGTGGTGGCCGCCGCGTTCTACCCCACGGGTCTCGCCCCCCAGCCCGCCATCGGTTCCCTCTCATGGCTGGCGCTGCGCCTTCCCTGGCTCGCCTTCCTGAGCGCGGTTCTCGTACTCCTCACTCCTGCCGTCCAGTGGGCCGAGCGCCCCCTGCTGAGCCTCCCCGAAGGAGTGGGCAAGGTGGGTTGGTGGTCGCCGGTGCTCCTGCTGTGCGGCCTGGGGGCGCTGGTACCAGCCCTCGTCGCCCTGGCTGCCGGCGGATTCGCCCGTGCCGGGCACCTCAGTGCGGGACCACTGGCGCTGTACGGCCTTGGATTCCTGGCCGTCGTATGCGCGGGTGCCCCGGGCCGGGGCTCGGCGGGTGGCCTGCCGGAGGGGCGCGTCAGCTCAGAAGAAGCAGGCGGGAGGAAGGGTCCGGCCAGGTGACCCGGGCGGCGGGCCGGTGCCCGAATCAGCCTGTATGGCGGGCCCCACAAGGTTTCGCGAGGCTGGCCTGGGCCGTGTCGGACGTGCTTCCCGTCACGCTGCGGACGCTGGTCCGGGGCTGGGCGAGCCCGGGGGTGGCCAAGGGGTGGCCGCGCGTGCAGCGGGCGCGCGAAGGGGTGGCCACGGTGTGCGCTTCTTGATCACCTGTCCGAGCAATGCTCAGGACTTGTGGATCGGTGCGGGGAGGGACGCGGAGGGCGTACCTTCCCGAAATGATCCCTTGAAGGTCTCCGAGTAGGCCCGCGTTGCAGCGCGGGTCGGGAAGGCACGTCCGTGCTTCGCGTAGTCACCGATGACACTTCGACTCAGTCCGGCTTCCTGATCGACGAGATCGTCCGCGAAGGCGCCCGGCCCATGCTCGCCGCCGCGCTGGAGGCGGAAGTCGGCCAGGACATGGCCGAGTTGGCTGCCGAGATCGACGAGTGTGGCCGCCGTCTGGTGGTCCGCGACGGTCACCACCGGCCCCGCACCGTGGTCACCGCAGCCGGCCCGGTCGAGGTGGAGGCCCCACGGATCAACGACCGGCGGGTGGATGAAGCGACCGGCGAGCGCGGGCGGTTCTCCTCGAAGATCCTGGCTCCGTGGTGTCGCAGGTCGCCGAAGATCAGCGAGGTGCTGCCGCTGCTCTATCTGGCGGAGGTCTTCCCGACCGCCCGCCACCAGCGCTGCCGGGTCCACAAGACCCGAAATGTCATGAACGCACTCCCGAAGTCCGCACAGTCGGGCGCCACGAAGGCGATGCGGGAGATCTACAACGCCGAGGACCGCAGCCACACGGAGAAGGCGGTCGAGGAGTTCGCCCGCACCTACGGCACGAAGTGGCCCAAGGCCGTCGCGAAGATCACCGACGACCGGGATGTGCTGCTGGCGTTCTACGACTTCCCAGCCGAGGACGGGATCCACCTGCGGACCACGAATCCGATCGAGTCGACGTTCTCCACGGTCAAGCCGCGGACCAAGGCCGCCCGCGGTGCCGGCAGCCCGGCCGCGGCCCTCGCGATGGTGTTCAAACTGGTCGAGTCCGCCCAGGAACGCTGGCGCGCGATCACCGGCGCCCACCTCGTCGCCCTGGTCCGCTCCGGCGCTCGCCTCAAGAACGGCGTCCTGGTCGAGCGCACCGAGGTGGCGGCATGACCAAGTCGTCCGACCCGGTCGGCCACAGGGTCGAGGTGGAACTGCAGATCGACCAGGTCACCATCGTGACTCCGGCCGAGGCCACCGCGACGGTGCGGTGCGTGCTCGGACCCGTTCGCCGCGGTGCCCGCTTCGACCGGATCCGCGACTCGGCAGAGGCCATCGACCTGGAACTGACGCAGATCCTGGCCTACCGCCGCTCCGTTGAGGAACTCGACCCCGTCCACACCGCGCTCGTCACCCTCCGAGGCGCAGGCGTTCAACACCTCACGTCAGCCTTCCAGGGCTCCCGATGGCAGACCATCCGGGGAACCAATCCGCTGCCGTAACCAAGCCATCCACAGGTATTGCCTCTTGCTGGACGAGGAGCAAGCGGTGACCCCACCCACACCCTGCGCTGTACGTCGGGTGTGGGTCCAGTCCACGACAGTCACTCAGCGTGCGGGTGACCATGTACAAGTTCGCGCCACAACAGGCGTGAGGCGAACCTCGCCCGGGGGGGGCTGGGGAGGATGGCCGCAGTTGGGGAGTGCCCAGGGAGAAGCGGGCGCATGGCAGGGCACGCCTCCCAACGACGCCGAAAGAACCATCCACGCAGGTCAGCCACTCAAACCGTCACTGGGCCGGGTACCACGTCCTCGGGTCCTCCGTGCGGGGGACCCAGCTCGGGGTGCCCTGCTCGGTGTTCACGCCCTTCTCGATCACCACGAGGTTGTGGTGGACATGGACGCCGGTCACCGTCCGCTCCGTGGTGGAGGCCGGGCGGTCGGCCGGGCGGATCTGTTCCTGGTGGTTGAGGCCGTCCAGCAGGGTCTTCACAAAGCCCATCGAGGTGCTGGAGGCGTTCAGGTCCGTGCTGCCGCCCCAGCCGGGCCAGTAGCTGGACTGGGTGTCCTCGACGACATACAGCCCGCCGGGCCGCAGGCTCGGGAAGAGCGCCGCGAACGAGGTCAGGACATGCTCGCTGAAGTGGCTGCCGTCGTCGACGACGATGTCGAAGGGGCCGTGTTCCGCCGCGAATCCGGTGAGGAACGCGGGGTCGCCCTGGTCGCCCTGGAAGGTGCGCAGCCGGGGCTCGTCGACCCCGTGCTTGGGGTAGAGGTCGAGGCCGTAGACCTGGCCCCGGTAGAAGTAGTGCTTCCACATGCGCAGTGACGCGCCGCCCAGGTCCGGGGCGTCGTAGCCGCCGACGCCGATCTCCAGCACCTTCACCCGGCGGTCCCGCAGCGGCTCGAAGTACCGCTGGTAGTGCGGGGTGTACCAGTGTCCGCCCCACTTGTCCGCGTCGAACCGTACGGCGAGCGAGGTGAGGTCGGTGAAGCGGCCCTCGATCGCCTGTGTGGCCTGGTGGGCCGCCAGTACGGCGAGCCGTCGCTGCCGTAGCCAGGGGTCGTCGAGGGACAGGCCGTGCGGTTCGTCGGAGTCGCGGACCAAGAGGGCGCGGGTGGCGTCGTGGCGGCCCGGGGAGAAGACCGCGCGCAGCAGTTCCGGGAGATCCTGTTGATAGGTCGCCGGGGCGAGGGGGTCGTGGCCGGGCGCCACCTCGTGCGTGTCCGGGCCGAGGGTGAGCAGATAGCGCAGCCGCTGGTCGGCCCATCCGAGGTCGAACTGCACGGTCGTCTTCTCCGCAGGGCCCGGGAGCAGCCGGGTCCGTGCGGCGATCTCCCTCAGCAGCGCCTCGGCGACCCGCGCGGGGCCCAGTTCCGTCAGCGCGGCGTCGGCTTCGCCCGGGGGGCGGTCGGACAGGCTGATCAGCTCGGCCAGCCGGTGGTCGTCCATGACCGGTTCCATGCGGTACTCCTCCAACGCGTCGTCCGGGGGTGCGGGCCGGCCGTGCAGCCGGGGCCGCGTGGGGACGCTAGGCGCGTTGTCTCGGGGGGCGCTCAAGGAGGGCTCGACCGGCGGGGTTCGAGGAGTCCCCGAGGGCGCGTCGAGCCGCTCCGGTCACAGTCGAGCCGTGGAGACACGGACGGACAGTGAACTCGGCCGCTTGCTGCTGACCGAGCGAGGCATGCAATGGCTGTATGCGCAGGGCGGCGATCCCTACGCCCGGCTGCTGCGGGGCGAGGAGGACGACTGGCGCGGGCTCGACGACCCGATCCGGGAGCGCGGGCCGCTGCATCGCAGCCGTACGGGGGCCTGGGTGGCCGGGAGTCATGGGCTGGGGGTGGAGATCTTCCGGGACGCGCGCCTGGTGCCGCGGATGGCTCGGGGTGGCGGTGTGTGCGGAGCGGTGGATCTCGGCGCGGTCCAGCTCGGGTCGGCGGGTTCTGAGGCCGTGGGGCTCGGGGTGGCTGGTGCTGGGGATGTGGAGGTGTGGGGTGGTGAGGTCGAGCGGTTGTGCGGGCGGGTGATCGACGGGGTGGGGGGCGTGTTCGACCTGGTCCGGGATGTCGTACGGCCGGTTCTGGTCGCCGTGGCCGGGGAGGTGCTCGGGGTGCCCGGCGGGCGGCGAGCCCGTTTCGCGGAGTGGTGCGGTGCGGTGGGGGCGGCCTCGGACGCGGTGCTGTGTCCGCCGGTCCTTCCCCGGGCCCTCGCCCTGGGCGATGCGCTGGGCGGGCTTCGGGCTCTGGTGAGGGAGCTGGAGGACGCCGATGACGACGCCTCGGTCGCCGCGGGGATGCTGGTGTGTGTCGTGGGGGTCGAGGTGGCCGTGAATCTGGCCGCCAACGCGGTGCTCGCGGTGCTCACGGACCTTGAGCGGTCCGGGTCCCGGTGGCCGGAGTTCGGGCGGGAGCCCGGGGCGGCGGAGTCCCTGGTCGAGGAGACGCTGTGGCGTGATCCGCCCGTACGGCTGGACAGCCGGATCGCCCGGGAGGACCTCGAACTCGCGGGGCGGGAGATCGCCGCGGGGGACGAGGTGGTGGTGCATGTCGGCGCGGCCCACCGGGACCTGCCGGCCGGCCGCTGTCCGCTCCCGCTCGCCGACGGGACGTACGCCGGTGACGTCGCGCCGATGGTCCGGGCATCGGCCGCCGCCGTGCTGCGCGCGCTGCCCGGACTGCGCCCGGCCGGGCCCGTGGTACGGCGGCTGCGGGCGCCGGTCACCCGGAGCATCGTCCGGTTCCCGGTCGCCGTGACCGCCGCTCCCGCGAAAGGGCTCGCACCATGCGCGTTCTGATGACGTCGCTCGCCGTCGAAGCCCACTTCAACGGCATGGTCCCGCTGGCCTGGGCGCTGCGGGCGGCGGGGCACGAGGTACGGGTGGCCAGCCAGCCGGCGCTGACGGAGGCGATCACGCGGGCCGGGCTGACCGCCGTACCGGTGGGCACCGACCATGTGCACAACGATCTCGTACGGCAGCTCGGCGCCGAACTCACCGGCTTCTACCGGGACATCGACTTCACCGGGGAGCGCGGCGACGACTATCTGTCCCTCAAGGGCGCCAACACCCTGCTCACCGCCACCTTCTACGCCCAGGCCAACAACGACCCGATGGTGGACGACCTGGTCGCCTTCGCCCGGCACTGGCGGCCCGATCTGGTGATCTGGGAGCCCTTCACCTTCGCCGGGGCGGTGGCGGCGCGGGCCAGCGGGGCCGCGCACGCGCGGCTGCTCTGGGGGCCCGATCTCTTTCTGCGGATGCGGCGGGCGTTCCGGGGGCAGATGGACCAGCTGCCCGAGGAACTGCACGACGACACCCTGGAGGAGTGGCTGACCTGGACCCTCGCGCGCTTCGGCCGCGGGTTCGCCGAGGAGGTGGCGACCGGGCAGTGGAGCATCGACCAGATGCCGGCGAGCGTCCGGCTGCCGCTGGGGCAGCGGACCGTCCCGATGCGGTACGTGCCGTACAACGGCCGTGCGGTCGTCCCGGAATGGCTGCGTGAGCCGCCCGGACGGCCGCGGATCTGCCTCACCCTGGGCATCACCTCCCGGGACATGGCCTACCCGCGGCTCTTCTCCCTCGACGGGCTCTTCGACGCCGTCGCCGAGCTGGACGTCGAGATCGTCGCGACCCTCACCGACGCGCAGCGCGCCGAACTGGGCCGGGTGCCGGACAACCTACGGGTCGTGGACTTCGTGCCGCTCCACGCGCTGCTGCCGGAGTGTTCGGCGGTCGTGCACCACGGTGGTGCCGGGACCTGGTCGACCGCCGCGGTGTGCGGAGTGCCGCAACTGGTGGTCGCGGACATGTGGGACAACGTCCACCGGGCGCGGCGGCTGGCCGAGCTGGGCGCGGGGCTGTTCCTGCCGCCGGACGAACTGACGCCGGCCGGTCTGCGGGACGGTCTGGAACGGCTGCTGACGAAGCCCTCGTTCCAGGACGACGCGGCGCGGCTCCGGGCGGAGATGCTGGCCGCACCGAGTCCGGGCGATGTGGTGGCGCGGGTGGAGGAGCTGACCCGGGAGCACCGGGAGGACGGCCGGGACCGGCCGTGACCGGCCGGGGACTCTGCGATGAGGACTGTGTGATCAGGGATCTGTGATGAGGAGGACGGATGGCGTTGTTCGCGGTACTCGCGACCCAGGCACCGGCGGCGGGAGAACGGCAGGAGTTCCTGCGCCGGCTCCCCGAGGGATTCGCCTACACGAGAGAGCTGGTGGAGAAGGGAGTGATCCGGCACAGCTGGATACGGGTCGGCGCGTCCGGCGGCCTGAACATCTATGACGTCGACTCGCACGAGGAGCTGCTCGCGGTGCTGTACGGCAACCCGGTGAGCCCGCATCTGGCGTTCGAGGTGATTCCGCTGGCCCGGCCGGAGAGTTTCGATCCGGCGGCCTATCTCACGAAGTGGAACTCCCATGACCACTGACAGCGCACTGCTCCGCCGGGTCGTCCGGTCCGGCACCGCCTCCGACGCGGAGATCGCCGGGCTGCTCAAGGACGCCGGACTGGACGCCGTGGTGCGCGTCCTGGTCGACGAGGTGCTGTTCCGCTGTGACGAGCCCGTCAACACGACCCCCGTCGATCTCGCGCTCGACCTCACCCATGGGAGCGAGCGGCAGCGGGTGGTGTTCCGGATCGTCCGGGACCGGCCCATCGAGGTCGTGGACGCCGAGGGCGCGGTGATCCGGCGTGAACTGCGGATGGACGTCGCCGACCTGGTGCGCCGGCTGTTCGGGCGGGCGGACCACCGCCGGGCCGGTGACTTCCACGACATCTTTCTGCCCACCCGCCCCGAACGCCTCGCGGACCTGCCGGACGTCCTCGCGGCGACCAGCCAGGCCTCCGGCACCCTGCTGTCCGGCTGCACCGTCCCGGCCGTCGACCTCGGCGCGCTCTCCGTCGCCTACGGGTCGGACAAGTGGGCCAGTTTCCACTGGTACACGGCCCATTACCAGAAGGAGTTCGCCCCGTACCGGGACGAGCCGGTGCGGCTCCTGGAGATCGGGATCGGCGGGTTCGACGGACAGCTCGGCGGGTCGTCCCTGCGGATGTGGAAGAGGTACTTCCATCGGGGCGCCGTCTTCGGGCTCGATCTGTTCGACAAGTCCGCGCTCGATCAGCCCAGGCTCACCGCGCTGACGGGGGACCAGGGCGATGCCGGCGCGCTGGCCGCCCTCGCGGAGGAGCACGGGCCCTTCGACATCGTCATCGACGACGGCAGTCATGAGAACGAGCATGTCCGGATCTCCTTCGAGGCGCTCTTCCCGTATGTGCGCCGGGGCGGCCTCTACGTCATCGAGGACCTCCAGACCTCCTACTTCCCGAGGTTCGGCGGTACGGCGGGCGGTGTGGCCGGGCCCGGCACGTCCGTCGGGCTGCTCAAGAGCCTGCTCGACGATCTGCACTACCAGGAACAGGACCCGAAACCGGACGGGCCGCCGACCGTGACCCAGGACACGGTGGCCGGAGTGCGGGTCTACCGGAACATCGCCTTCATCGAGAAGGGCGTCAACGGGGAGAACGGAATACCCGGCTGGATGGACGACGAGGCCTGGGTCGCGCTCGGCGCGATTCCTCCGGCGGCGGACTGAGGGAGCCCGGGGCGGGACCCGGAGGCCGAGATGCGGCGATGCGGCGATGCCTAGATGCCTAGATGCCTAGATGTGGAGAAGAAGCATGGGACTCAGCGAAGTGACGGAAACCATCGGGCAGAGGGGTGTGGACGAACTCGCCGCGGCGCGTGCGGAGCTGGCCCGTTATCTTCAGGCCGATCCGCCCGCCCTCAGCCTTCCCTCCGTCCTGTTCACCTCGCCCCAGGTCTACGAGACCGAGCGGGACCGGATCTTCGCCGGTTCCTGGATCTTGGTGGGGCACCGGGACCAGTGGGCGGCCCCCGGGGACTATGTGGCCCTGGAGATCGCGGGCGAGCCCGTACTGATCACCCGGGGCACCGACGGACGGCTGCACGGGATGTCACCGGTCTGCCGTCATCGCATGATGCCGCTGGTCGAGTCCGGCGCGGGTCATGCGAAGGACTTCACCTGCGGCTACCACCTGTGGCGCTACCGCCTCGACGGCACCCTGCTGGCCGCCACACATATGCGGGACAACGCCGATTTCGACCCCGACCGGTGCCGGCTGCCCGCCTTCGCCGTCGAGGAGTGGCGCGGGCTGGTCTTCGTCAACCTCCGGGCCGATGCCGCTCCGCTCGCCGGTGAACTCGCCGGTGTGGACCGGGACCTCGCCCACTACCGCCTCGACGACATGGTCCAGGTCGCCACCTGGACCGAGGAGTGGCGGTGCAACTGGAAGGTGGCGGTGGAGAACGGCTACGAGAACTACCACGCCATCGGGTTCCATCCGGACACCGTGAAGCCCCTCATGACCGGCGGCATCGATATGGAGGTGCACGCCGACTCGCCCGTGATCACCCGGTTGCTGACCCGGACCGGGGAGCCGATGGAGCCCGCCGTCCTGCCGCTGACCGACGAAGAGAAGCATGTCCTGTACAGCTTCCGGATGTTCCCGTGCAGCAGTCTGGCGACCTTCGGCGAGAGCATCGCCTGGATCAGCCTCGTTCCGCTCTCCATCGACCGCACGGAGGTCCGCGGGGGCACACTCATGCCCGCGGCGGCCCTGGAGGGCGCCGACATCGAGGCGATCCGTCAGCAGACCGAGCAGTTCACCGGCCTGATCAACGCCGAGGACCGGCGGGGCCTTGAGGCTGTCCAGCGGACCATCGGCTCCCGTTTCATCCAGCGCGGGCATCTCAGCCCCAAGGAGCCCGGGGTCCTGGCCTTCTACCGCAATCTGGCCCTCGCCCTGGGGGAGGACGAGGGCCGATGACCGACGGGCACCGGGAGTGTCAGTCCGGCTGCCGGTCCGGGAGCCGGATCGACAGGCCGTGGTGGAACACGTCACGAGGGTCCCAGCGGGCCTTCACCCGTTGCAGCCGCGGGTAGTTGTCCTTGTAGTACAGCGTGTGCCAGGGCGTACCCGAGGTGTTCCACCGCGGATCGGCCAGATCGGTGTCGGGATAGTTGATGTAGGACCCGTCGCTGATCTCCCCGGGCACCGGCACACCGCCGGTCTCCGCGAACATCTCCCGGTAGAACTCGCGCATCCACCGGATGTTGCCGTCGTCCGCCGCCGCGTCGGTCCAGGTGTCGAAGAAGAACGCCTTGAGCACCGCGTCCCGCTGGGCCGTCGCCGTGGCGTCCGGCGGCACCGCGGACACCTTCCCGCCGTAGGCGGCCAGCAGGATGCCGGCGGCCGGATTGCCGTACTCCTCGTCGGTCAGTCTGCGGTAGAGGGTGTCGAGCTGGGTGTCCGCGAAGCCCTTGCGCAGATAGGCCGCCTTGCACTTCGCGCGGAGCCCGAAGACCGTGTCGGCCACCCGGGGGTAGAGCATGGAACGCAGCCAGGTCGTCGTCCGGACATCGTGGGTGTACGGCACCGCGACCCCGTCCGTGACGGCCGCGACGTAGGAGTCCACCAGGTCGCGCGCTCCGGGTCGCCCGGCGTCCAGCTGCGTGCTCAGGGAGAACACACCCGACTGGCGGCGCAGCGCGGTCAGGATGCTGAACAGGGCGGCGTCCGGGGAGTCGGGGGTGTTGTGCTCCGTGTGCCAGCGGCCGTGGTTGCGCAGCAGGCGGCGGAAGGCGTCCGGGGTCATGTCCGCCCAGGACCACTGGACGTAGCTGTCCAGTACGGCGGCGGGCGGGGCGGGGAGTTGCCGGGCGGGTCCGGCGTGCCGGGTGCCCGGGGTGCGGAACCAGTAGCGGGTGACGATGCCCAGGTTTCCGCCGCCGCATCCGGTGTGGGCCCACCACAGGTCCCGGTGCGGGTCGTCGGCGTCCCGGGTGGCCACCACGGCCCGCGCGGTGCCGGAGGCGTCCACCACCACGACCTCGACACCGTACAGATGGTCCACGACGCAGCCGTGCAGCCGGGTCAGGGGGCCGTAGCCGCCGCCCAGCACATGCCCGCCGATGCCGACGGTCGAGGTGAGACCGGCGGGCAGGGTCACGCCCCAGCCCTTGAGCAGGGTGCGGTAGACGGCGCCGAGTTGGGCGCCGGGCTCGATGGCGAAGGCGGCGCGCTGATCGTCGTAACCGATGGAATGCATCTCGGAGAGGTCGATGAGGAGCTGGGTGGTGGGGGAATCGACGAAGTCCTCCAGGCAGTGGCCGCCGCTGCGGGCCACGACCCGGGCGCCGGTGCGGACCGCCTCCTGGACGGCCTGGACGACCTGCGCGGTCGAGCCGACGACCCGGATCTGGCGGGGGTGGCACCGGAAGCGGGCGTTGCCCGCGGTGGAGAGTTCCGGGTAGCGGGGGTCGCCGGGGGTGATCGTGACGGGGCCGAGGGCCGGTGCGGGGGGTGGCGCCGCCGACGCGGTGGTGGGGGTGAGGGCGGTCGCGGTGGCGGCCAGCGCGGCTCCGTCCGTGAGGAGTCTTCTCCGTGAGGGGTGGGAGCGGCCCTCGGGGCTGTCGCCTTCGGGTTGTCCGCGCCTCATGCGGCGACCAGGTCGAGGGGGAGCCGTTTGGCGCCCTGGAAGCCGTGCGGGTCGTGGTAGACGATCGGCTGGTCGGACGGGACGGAGAAGTCGCGGTAGCGGTCGAACAGGGCCTGGAGGGCGATCCTGACCTCCAGGCGCGCGAGCGGTGCGCCCAGGCAGAAGTGGACGCCCATGCCGAAGGCCAGATGACGGATCTGGGCGCGGCGCGGGTCGAAGGTGTCCGGGTCCTCGAAGGCGTCCTCGTCCCGGGAGACCGAGACCAGGGCCACGCTGACCTGGGAACCCGCGGGTATCTCGCAGCCGCCCAGCTGGACCGTCCGCCTGGCCCTGCGGTCGAGCCAGAACAACGGGGAGCGGTACCGGAGGACCTCCTCGATCATGTTCGGGAGGAGGCCGGGATCGGCGCGGACCTGCCGGGTGATGTCCGGGTGCTCGTCCAGGCACAGGACCGCGTTGCCGAGCAGGGTGCTGGTGGTGAGATGGCCGGCGATCAGCAGCAGGGCGAGAAAGCCCACGATCTCCTGGTCGTCCAGCCGCTTGCCGTCGGTCTCCGCCGCGACCAGGTCGCTGATCAGGCCCTCGCGGCGCGAGGTGCGGTACGCGCGGACATGGGCGAGCAGATAGGCGTTCATCTCGCGGATCGACGGGGCCATCGCGGCCACGCCCTCCTCGCTGAAGATGGCGTCGATGCCGTTGTCCACCAGCAGGGCATCGGCCCAGCTGCGGAAGAGCGCGCGGTCGGCGACCGGCAGACCCATCACCTCGGCGATCACGACGATCGGCAGGACCTGCGCGAAGTCGGTGACCAGGTCGATCCGGTCGCGGTCGCGGGCCGCGTCCAGCAGTTCGCCGGCCACCGTCTCGATACGGGGGGCCATGCCCGCCACGAACTTGGGCGTGAAGCCCTGGCTGACCAGACCGCGCAGCTCACGGTGGCGCGGCGCGTCCATGTTCTGGAAGTTCCCCTTCGAAAACGTACGGAGGTCTTCGTGGTCCGGGATGAATTCGCTGAGATCGTTGGAGAACCGGCTCGCGTCGGTCGCGACGGCCATCGCGTCGACATAGCGGAACACCTGCCACCGCCCGGTGGCCTGATCCTGGCTGACCGGCTCGTGCTCGCGCATGTACCGGTACCGGCTGAGCATCTCGCGCACCTTGTCGGGGACGTGCGGTCCACCCATCGAACACGCTCCTCGGGCTGCTGAGGGAGTTCACGTTTCGGGTGCATCCCATCGGACTGGGCTCGAACGGCGGTGGAAGAGCGGTGGAACCCAGCCGTCCGGCTTCGCGGTTCTACGGCCGTCCGCCTCGGTCCTTCTACGGTCCTCCGTGTCCGTGTCCGTGTCCGTGTCCGTGTCCGTTTCCGGGTCCGTGGTCCGTCAGCCGTCCGCCTCCGTGGATCGCAGCCGGTCCACCTCCACCGCGGCGCTGTCCCGTGCGGACTCGACGAAACGCAGCAGCGTATGGAGCTGGTCGTCGTCGAAATCGGCCAGGTCGCCATGGGTACGGGCGGTCAGTCCGGCGTAGTAGGTGGTGATCCGGTCCAGGCCCTCCTCGGTCGGCTCGATCACGATCCGCCGCCGGTCGTCCGGGTCCGGCACCCGCTTCACACACCCCGCGTCGGCGAGCCGGTCGATCATGCGGGACGTCGAGCCGGGAGTGAGGCCGACCCGTCCGGCTAGAACGCTGGCCGTGGCGGGGCCGTCCTGGTGCAGCGCGTGCAGACAGTGGAAGTCGGTCGCGACCACGCCCATCCGGTGCGCGATCAGCGAGTTGATCTGGATGAGCTGCGTGATCCACTCCGGGAGCGCGCCGACGATCTGGTCGGCCAGCGGCCGTTCGGCGCCGGTCCGGGTGGTGTTCTGAGGCTTGTTCGTCATGTTGACACGCCCCGACCCTCTCATTAGATTGTGCCGCGCAATCATTGCGCCGCGCACTAAGTGCGTGACGCACTATAATATCGTTCCCGTTCGAGGAGCAAGCAGTGTCCAGCCGCCGTCCCCTGGCCTTAGTCGTCATTCTGCTGGCGATGTTCATCGACCTCATCAGCGTCACCATCCTGAATGTGGTGCTGCCCTCCCTTCAGACGGACCTCGACGCGAGCCCGGCCGCGCTCCAGTGGACGCAGGCCGGATACAGCCTGGCGCTCGCCCTGGGGATCGTCAGTGGCGCCCGGCTCGGCGATCTGCTGGGCCACAAACGGGTCTTCATCGCGGGCATGTTGGGCTTCGCCGCCGCCTCCGCGCTGTGCGCCCTGTCCGTGCAGGCGGAGATGCTGGTCATCGCCCGGGTGGTGCAGGGCGTGTTCGCGGCGGCGGTGATCCCGCAGGTGCTGTCCCAGATCCAGGTGATGTACACCGCCGAGGAGCGCGGCGGCCCGATGGCGGCGTACGCCTCGTTGTCCGGCCTCGCCGCCACCCTGGGCCCGATCGTCGGCCCGGCGCTGCTGGAGTGGGACCTGGCGGGCGCGGGCTGGCGGATGGCGTTCTGGGTGAATGTCCCGCTCGCCCTGCTGGTCGCCTTCGCCTCGGTGAAACTGCTCCCCGACAGCCGCGCCGACGGTGCCGCCCGCCTCGATGTCACCGGCGTCGCCATCTCCACCGTGGGCCTGGTGCTGGTGCTCTACCCCCTGATCGAGTTCGTGGACCCGGACAAGCGGGGCGTGTGGTCGTACGTGTCCATGGCGGCCGGAGTCGTGGTGCTCGGCCTCTTCGCCGTGTACGAACGCCGGGTGAGCGCCCGGGGCGGGTCCCCGCTGCTGGAGATGTCCCTGTTCAAGTTCCGCTCCGTGCAGGGCGGTCTCCTGGTCCAGCTGCTCTTCTTCGTCCCGGCGATGGGCTTCTTCCTGGTCTTCATGCTCTTCCTCCAGCACGGCATCGGGATGAGCCCCATGGAGTCGGGCCTGATGATGCTGCCCTGGTCGATCGCGGTCCCGGTGTTCGCCACCCTCTCGGCCGCCGTGCTGCTGCCCCGGATCGGCCGGCTGACCGTGCAGCTCGGGCTGATCGTGATGGCGGTCGGGTTCGCCCTGATCGCGTTGGCGGCGGCCGGGGCGAGCCAGGACACCGGCTGGACCGATCTGTTCTGGGGTGTGCTGGTCGGCGGCGTGGGCATGGGCATGTTGGTGGCACCTCTGATGCAACTCACCCTGAACGACATGCCGGTGGAGTCCGCGGGTTCCGGTTCCGCGCTGTACAACACCATCACCCAGCTCGCCGCCTCGGTCGGCGTGGCGGTGGTCGGCACCGTCTTCTTCAGCGGCGTCGAGGGCGTCGCGCAGACTCCCGCCGCCGTCGCCGAGGGGTACGGCGACGCGCTGGCGACCTCGCTGTGGCTGGGCGTGGCTCTCCTCGGCGTCGCGTTCCTCAGCAGCTTCCTGCTGCCACGCGGGCCGGTCGCGTCGGCGGACGCTCCCGCCGGTGAGGTGATCAGTGCCTGAAGGGTCTGAAGCGTCTGGAGGGGCTGGGGCGCCTGGGGCGCCTGGAGGGTCTGGGGTGCCTGGAGGATCTGAAGCATCAGGAGGTCCTGGAATGCCTGGAGCACCCGGAGCACCCGGAGCACCCGGAGCACCCGGAGCACCCGGAGCACCCGGAGCACCCGGAGCACCCGGAATGCCTCACGTGCCCGACGCCGCCGCGGTTCCCGAGCTGCCCGGCCGGCTCCAGGCCACCTTCGTTCCCGCCGAGGGCGCGATGGCCTGGTGGGGCGTGGCCGATCTGGACACGGCGGTGCGCGCGCACGGGCTGCCGACGGGCCGGACGGCCACCTGCCGCCTCGCGCTCCCGGGCCCTGACCGGGTGGTCCCGGCGACCGTCGATGTCCGCTACGCCGATCTCGACCAGGCGCTCCCCGCGCTGCGCGCCCTCGACCCGGCGCGCGGCGGGCCGTACAGCGCCTCGTTGCGGGTGTGGCGAGACGCGGCGGCGCTGCTGGACGGCGGCGGGCCCCTCACTGAGCCGGACCCGCCGCTCGCCGAGCCGGACCCGCTGGACCCGCCCTTCGCCGAGCTGATCGGCCGTATGCCCACGGCGGCCCACGCCGTACTCGACTCCGAGGGCACCGCCGTGCTCTCGGCGCCCGCCCTGCTGCGGCAGTTCCGGGAGGTCGTCGCCACCCGGGGCGCCCTGCGCTCGACGGCCGTCCGTGCCCGGCTGCGGCCCTACCAGGTGCACGGCGTGTCCTGGCTGCGCTCCCTGCCCGGCCTCGGCGGCGGGGCGATCCTGGCCGACGAGATGGGTCTCGGCAAGACGCTCCAGGCGATCTGTCTGCTGGCCACCCGCCCGGCGACCGGACCGCATCTCGTGGTCTGCCCGACCTCCCTGCTCGGCAACTGGCGGCGGGAAATGGAGCGTTTCGCGCCCGGCACCCCGGTGATCGGCTACCACGGGCCACGGCGGACCCTCCCGGACCCCCTCTCCCCCGGCACCGTCGTCGTCACCGGCTATCCGGTGCTGCGTACCGACCGGACCCTGGAGAAGACCGCCTGGGACGTGCTCGTCCTCGATGAGGCCCAGCAGATCAAGAACCCGGACGCCCTGGTCAGCAAGGCAGCCGCCCGCCTCACCGCGGAGGTCCGGATCGCCATGACCGGAACGCCGGTGGAGAACCGGCTGGAGGAACTCTGGTCGATCCTCCATGTGGCCAGCCCCGGTCTCCTCGGCACCCGCGCCCGTTTCCGCCAGCGGTTCGCCGCCCCCATCGAGCAGCGCCGTTCCGCGTCCGCCGCGGCGGCCCTGCACACCCTGGTCGCCCCGTATCTGCTCCGCCGTACCAAGGCCGAAGTCGCCGCGGAACTCCCGGCCAAGCAGTACTCCACGGTCGTCTGCACCCTCTCCGAGGAGCAGGCCGGCCTCTACCGGCAGGCCGTCGACCGGGCCTTCGACGACGGGCTCGGCGGTGGGATCGAGCGCCGGGGCCGGGTGCTCGCCCTGCTCACCGCGCTCAAGCAGATCTGCAACCACCCCGCCCAGTACCTCCGCGAACAGGACGCGACGACCGGCCGCTCCGGCAAGTTCGACCGGGCCGCCGAGATGCTGGCCGAGATCGTGGACGACAGTGACCGCGCCCTGGTGTTCACCCAGTACCGGGCCATGGGCGAACTGCTGTCGGCCCATCTCTCCGAGGCCCTCGGGACGGGACCGGTCCCGTTTCTGCACGGCGGCCTGTCCATCGAGCGGCGCGACCGGCTGGTGCACTCCTTCCAGGAGGACGCGGACGCGTCGCCGGTCCTGCTGCTGAGCCTGCGCGCCGCCGGGTTCGGACTGAACCTGACCCGCGCCAACCATGTGATGCACTTCGACCGCTGGTGGAACCCGGCGGTGGAGGAACAGGCCACCGACCGGGCCCACCGGATCGGCCAGCAACGCACCCTCCATGTGCACACCCTGGTCACCGGGGGCACCATCGAGGACCACATCGCCCGGCTGCACGAGACCAAGCGGGGCTTCGCCGACGTCGTCTCCGGCAACACCGAGGCCGCCCTGGCCGATCTGTCCGACGACGAACTCCACGCCCTGCTCGCCCTCGACCCGGGAGCCCTCACCTGATGCCGGCCGAATTCGGAGCCACCCCCTGGGGACGCGCGTGGGTACGGACGGTCGAGTCCACGGTGGCGTCCGCGCCCAACCCCGCGCTGCCCAAGGCGCGCAGCCTCGCCCGCAACCACGCCGTCACCCTGAGCGTCGGCACCGGGTCCGTCGAGGCCGATGTCATGGTGTCCGGGACGGGCCAGCCGGTCCGGCTCCAGCTGCCCTGCTGGTCCGACCAGGAACGGGCCGACGCCGAGCGTCTGATGGCCAAGGCCCTGGACGAGCACCGGGGACTGGCCGTCGGCGATCTGCCCGACAGCCTTGAGGCGGATCTGCGGCGCGACGGCATCGGGATCGCGGTCCCTCTCGACGATCTGACGGCCCACTGTTCCTGCCGGGTCCGGCGTCGGCCCTGCGTCCATGTGCTGGCCACGCTCTACGCCCTGTCCCAGCGGGTGGACGAACGGCCACGGCTCGCCGTGGAGCTGCGGACCTCGGCGTGGGAGCCCGCCACGCCCGCCGATCCGGACTGGACACCCCTGGCGGAGCTGGGCGTGGCGGACTTCTACGGGACGTGAGGGATGTCAGGGGTGTCAGAGGCGTCAGGGATTTCAGGGGCGGGCGGGATGCGCGGGGCGGGCGTGGTGTGGACGGCGGATTCAGGCGGTGGCCTCGAAGAGGGCCACCGATCCGCGCACGGTCAGCCGGTAGTCGGTGAACCTGCTGCTCAGTTCGGTCTCCAGTCCGCTGAGCGAGTCGTCCCGGTTGTCGAACGTCCCCTTCTCGTTGAGCGAGTCCAGCATCTTGTACGCCCGTCCGCTGTGCGGGACCCCCTCGGTGAGCACGGTGCTGCCGAAGATCCGGCCGCCCGGGACCACATGGGCCCGGACATGGTCGAACACCCTTGCCTTGTGGGCCATCCCGCCCGGCAGACAGTGCAGCAGGAAGTTCAGCCCGGCGGAGTCGTACTTCTCTCCCTCGTGCCCGTCCTTCCCGGCCCTCTCCCCCTCCTCGCCCAGCTCGAACGGCGAGAGCACATCCCGCTGGTAGGCGAGCGGCTCGAAGCGGCGCAGCCGGGCGGCGGCCTTGCGGAGCACCACCGGGTTGAGATCCACGAGCGCTATCCGGGGGCGGGCGGAGCGATGGTGGCACCGGTCGAGGAAGAAGCCGGTGCCGGGCCCGAGGTCGAGATGGCGTTCACCGATGTTGCGGTCGTACCCGGCCAGCATCTCGGCGCGGTCGCAGCGCCAGACCCGGCGGCAGATGATGCCCAGGACAAGGATGTCGTAGAGGGAGAGCACCTGCCGGGTGTAGGTCGCCGTGCCGGTGAGTATCTGCGCCTGAGTGGGGCCCGGCCCCGGTCCGTCAGACACCGGCACGCTCCTCGGCGTAGGCCTTCGACAGCCGCAGATTGCCCATGCTGTTCGCGCTGAGGATCCGGCGCAGATACTTGCGCGCGTCGAGGACCGAGGTGCCCTCGCCGAGGATCGGCAGCGCGGAGGGTTTGATCGTCGCGGTGTGGCGGGCGCCGAGGACGAAGCCCTCGCGGGTCGGGGTGAACTTCCAGTGCCCGGTGTGGCCGGTCAGCAGTTTCGGCAGATGGATCTGCTTGTAGACGATCTTGTCTCCGGGCAGGCAGATCCGCACCGAGCGGGTGGTGTGCGCCGAACCGTCCGGGGTGGTGGTGTCCATGTCGAAGAACTGGATGTTGGGCACCTTCTCCTCCAGCACCAGCCGGGAGACATGCGGAATACGCTCCGGCCACTTGTCGGCCTCGTACAGATAGGCGTACGCGTCCGCGATCGAGCCCGCCACGAACAGCGGGTCCTCGAAGTCGACGACCAGGTCCTGGCGTTCCTCATGGCGCTCGGCGGCGTCGGCGATTGAGGCCAGGAACTCCCGGAGTTCGCGATCGGCGAGCGCCGCGTCGGCCGTATCGGACCTGTCGCCGGTCGTCTCCTGCTCGGCCCGCACCTCGGTGGAGGCGCCGGACCGCTCATGGAGAGTCCAGGTGCCGCGCCGGCCGGCCGCCGTCGGTTCGGCCGGGTCGAACTCGTAGCCGATCCGCAGCGCCTCCCGGTCGAACCACCAGCGGGCCCGCCAGGTGCGTACGGTGTGGTCGTCGATCACCCACCAGTGCCGGAACTCCTCGGCCCCGTCGCGGTGTCCGAGCGGCTCCGCGTGGACGGACGGGCCGTGGAACTCGGGCCAGTGAGAGAGTCCGGCCAGCAGATCGAACACCCGTGGTGCGGGCGCGCTGATGGACACGGTGTGCCGGAGTGCGTCTTTCCCCAGAGTCGGCATGGCCGAATTACCTCCGTGTGGTTGTCGGTCAATGACCCGCCACCAAGATTCGGGGCTCCGACTTGAGTACCTGTGGAACCTCACTGGATAGCCGGGGTTTTTCGGGTGCATGGCCTGAAATCGGTGATCAGGGTCATCGGAGACGAGTCGGGGAGTTTTCTCGATCCACTCAATGTTCACCTATCTCTCACGTCATCCGGCTGGCGAGGGCGGGACGCGGAAAATCGGTGGCCTTTCATGCGCCGAGAAGGTCATCTACTGTTCAAGAAGATGCGCCGTGAGTGCCGCCTCGCCGGAGATGGCTGAAAACATCTCCCGCGCGTCGGCCAGGTAGATGGGGGATAGATGGTTCGGGTGCTCATTGCCGATGAAATGCCGATGATACGGGGGGCTTTGGCCGCACTTCTGGATCTGGAACCGGACATCGATGTGGTGGCCGAGGTGGGCCGCCTAGATCTGGTCATTTCCACGGCCATGGCCAGTAGTCCCCAAGTGGCCGTACTGAACGACGACGGGATCGAGATCGTCTCGGAACTACGGATCAAAGCGCCCGACACCCAGGTTCTGGTGCTTTCCTCGATGGCTCAGCCGAGGCTGCTCAGGGAGGCCCTCTCCGCGCAGGTGTCCGGTTTCATTCTCCGCGAGGAACCGCCCGCTCAACTGGCGACGGCGGTGCGCCGGATCGCGGCGGGAGAGCGGATCATCAATCCGCAACTGGCGCTGAAGGCGCTGGACGCCGACGAGACCCCGCTGACGGACCGGGAATTGGAGGTGTTACGGCTGTTCGCCAGCGGACTGGAGCCCAGCGACATCGCCGGGATTCTGTCACTCCAGGTCGGTACGATCCGGAATTACCTGACCGCGATCGTGTCGAAACTGGCCGCGCGGAATCGCGTGGACGCCATCAGAATCGCGAGCCGGATCGGCTGGCTGTGACCCCGGCTTTCGCGGAGCGGACCGTCTGGCACTCGACCGGTTTCTGCTGGGCGCGGATCGTCTGGCGCTCGAAGTCCAGCCCGTCCACGGCCTCCAGAGCGTCGAGCAGCGGATCCCCGGCGAGCACCGCCTGGTGCAGACGGCGAAGCCGGGCCGACGGCTCCAGACCCAGCTCCTCGATCATCGTGTCCCGCAGCTTCTGATACGCCTCCAGGGCGTTCCAGGAGCGGCCGGAGCGATGCAGGGCGATCATGAACTGCGCGCACAGGTTCTCGTGCATCGGATACTGCATGGTCAGCACGGTCAGTTCGCTGAGCAGCTCCGCGTGCCGGCCCAGCCGGAGCCGGGCCGTGAGCCGCCCCTCCACGGCGGCGAGCCGCGCCTCCTTCAACCGCATGACCTCCGGTTCGAGGACCCGTCCGATGGATACGTCGACCAGTGGCGGGCCGTTCCACAGGGAGAGCGCCTCGGTGAACAGGGCGGAGGCGGCGGCGTCCTCCCCGGAGGACGCCGCCGAGCGGGCCCTGTCCGACAGCGCCTCGAACTCATGGACGTCGATATCCCGGGGATTCACCCGCAGCAGATATCCGTTGTGCTGGGTGACGAGAATGTCCTTGGCCGTCGCCCGATCGCCGTCGCCCTGGGCGGCTTTCAGGGCGGCGTCCAGGTTTCTGCGTAACTGCAGAATGTAGGTCTGAAGCGTCGTCGCGTAACTGCGGGGTGGATCGTCGCCCCAGATTTCCTCGATCAGTGTTCCGACACTGATGGCGCGGTTGGCGTTGAGGGCGAGCAGGGAGAGAACCTGCCTCGGCTTTCCGGCGCTGGGCACCAGGGAGATCTGGTTCTCCTGTGCGACGAGAGGTCCAAGAGTCTTTATCTGCATGAGAGAAATTCCTTCTGCTCAGCGGCAAACTCCGTTCGCCTCATCCTCGCACGGGGGTCGTCGCCGAGAACAGTGGTGCTCTCATCTGTCGTCTATGAAAGTCGAATCCGTCGTCCATGAAAGTCGAACGGCGAACAGTGAATCCGTCATTCACACGAACGCGACCGCCCGGGTCCAGCCCGCCCCCGCGCCGGTGATCTTCACCGGGAAGCAGGACACCAGGAAGCCGTGCGGCTCGGGCAGCGCCCCCAGGTTGGCCAGACGCTCGATCTGGCAGTACTCCCGGTCCCGGCCGACGACATGGGCCGGCCACAGGACCGAGCGGTCACCGGTCTTCCGGTACCGCTCGATGATGTTCCCGAAGGGCGCGTCCAGGCTGAACGCGTCCGTGCCGATGACCCGCACGCCCAGGTCGAGCAGCATGTGCACGGCGTCCCCGTCGAGGCCGGTGAAGTCGGTGAAGTACGCCGGGGTGCCCGCCCGCTGGTCCGCCCCGGTGCGCAGCAGGACGATCTCGCCCGGCGAGGGGACGTACTCGATCCGCGCGAACGCCTGCTCCAGCTCGGCGGGTCCGACCGCCCCGGTCTCCTGGTCGGTCAGATCGAGCACGACACCCCCGCCGTGGAACCACTCCAGCGGCATCTCATGGATGTGCCGGGGCGTCCCGTCGCCGTAACCCGCCCGCGATCCGTAGTGCGAGGGGGCGTCGACATGGGTTCCGGTGTGGGTGGTGAGCGTCATCCGGTCCAAGGAGAGGAACTCTCCGTCGGGCAGGACGGACGGGTCGAAATCGATCCCGAAATGCTCCTTCATCTCCGCGCTCATATGGAGGGCGCCCTCCCGCGGGCTGAGGATCTCGTGGGTCACGGGATCGGGCTCGTACGCCCTCGCGTCCACGGATGAGGAAAGGTCGATGATGCGCACGCCGCCTCCAATTGTCCGCCGGTCCGCCGATACGCCGGGCCACCGGGACGCCGGGTTACCGGGTCACCGGGTCACCGGGTCACCTGTCCGGCCGCCTGGCTGTCCGCCCGTCCGCCCGTCCGCCTGTCCGCCTGTCCGGGGTCCGGGTGTCCAGGTGTCCTGAGTCGTCGCCGGTCATCCTCGCCCCGGTGTCTGGAGCCGCGTTGGAGTGTCGCTTCAGCGGCTTCTCAAGCGAGGCTCGAACGGCCTGTGCCAGCGTGTTCTCCCCCCGAGCCGGATGACAGGGGGGAACAACAGCGACACCGGCGACACCGGCGACAACACGGAGGAATGAAAGCCATGCCCGTACTCACCGGCCACCAGCGGACCTTCGACGGCATCTACACCGAGGTGCAGCAGTTCTACGCCCGCCATATCCAGTTGCTGGACGAGGGCCGCGCGGAGGACGCCGCCGCCACCTTCACCGAGGACGCCTCCCTGGTCTCCCCGCCCAAGATCCCGGAGCCGATCCAGGGCCGCGACCGGCTTGCCGCGGGGCTGCGTACGGCGGCCGACGAACTCGCCGCGGAAGGGGTCCGCTACCGGCGCTGCCACACCATGATGGCGGTGGAGACGCGCCCCGACGACCGGCTGTTCGTCCGGGCCTATGTCCAGGTGATCCGCACCCGGCGAGGTGGCGAGGCGACCCTGCACGCGATGTGCGTGTGCGAAGACATCCTTGTGCGGGAGGACGGTGAACTCAAGGTCCAGGAGAGGGTGGTGACCCGCGACGACTGCCTCTGAGGAGGCCGGCTCCGAGGAGACCGCCTTCGAGGTGATCTCGTCCGCTACCACCGCATTCGCGACCCCCGCCGTCCGCGAACACCCCATTGGCGACCCCCGCATTCACGACGACCGCCGCCGCGACGTCTCCCCCGGCGATGACCGCCTCGGTGGTCGACAGCCCGTCGACCGTCGCTCTAGTGGTGGTCCCTAGCGTCGGTCGGGTGACCACCTCTCAGGACAGCAGCGGGGCCGCCCGTGGCGTGATCGTCACCGGTGGCGGCACCGGTATCGGCCGGGCCACCGCACGGGCCTTCGCCGCCCGCCAGGACCGGGTCCTTGTCGTGGGCCGGTCCGCCCACACCCTCGCGGAGACCGCCGAGGGCCACCCCACCATCCGTACCCTGTCCGTCGATCTCACCGATCCCGGTGCGGCCGACGCGATCGTGAGCACCGCGCTCAGCGCGTTCGGCCGGATCGACATCCTGGTCAACAACGCGTCGACCGCCGCACCCGCACCGCTGGAGAAGATCGAACCGTCGGCGGTGGACGAACTGCTGGCCCTGAACCTGCGCGCCCCGATCGCCCTCACCCGGCGTGCCCTCGACGCGCTGACCGAGACACACGGCACCGTCGTCAACCTCAGCAGCGCCGGTTCGCTGGGCCGCCGCGCCTGGCCGGACTTCTCGCTCTACGGGGCGAGCAAGGTCGCCCTGGACTTTCTCACCCGCACCTGGGCCGTGGAACTCGCGCCACGCGGAATCCGTGTGGTGGCCATTGCCCCCGGGGTGATCGATACCGGAATGGGCATCCGTATGGGATCGAGTCCCGAGGAATACACCCGCTTCCTTGAATGGATGAAGTCCGTCACCCCGCTGGGCCGGGTCGGAAAGCCCGAGGAGATCGCCTGGTGGGTGACCCAAGTGACGCAGCCCGAGGCGGATTTCGCGACCGGTGCGGTCATCGCGGTGGACGGCGGAGCCAGCATCACCTGACCACCTGAACAACCCGACAGCGGAGGAGAGTCATTTCATGTCGTCCCACTCGCCCACCTCACCCATGTCACCCGAGTCGCCCCAGCAGAAATACGACGCGGCCGGGAGCGGAGTCGTCACCTTCGTCAACCGTTTCACGGTGCACAGCGCGCCGGAGGAATTCGAGAGGGTGTTCGCCGAGATTTCCGAATTCATGATCCAGCAGCCCGGATTCCTTCAGTACACCCTCTCCCGGAGCATCGACGAGGAGAAACGGGACCAGTACATCAACATCGCCCTGTGGACGGACGTCGAGTCCTGGCAGCGGGCCGTCGCCCACCCGGGTTTCCAGGACCACGCCAAGGAGATCCGGTCCCGGACCACCAACGCCGGGGAGCTCTACGCCCCGCGCCAGTCCTACTCGGTCACGTGACCCGGCCCGGGATGAACCGGCGGGTCGTGATCACCGGCATCGGCGTGGTCGCGCCCGGCGGCACCGGCACCAAGAAGTTCTGGGACCTGGTGTCGTCGGGCCGTACCGCGACCCGGCGCATCTCGTTCTTCGACCCGGCGCCCTTCCGTTCCCAGATCGCCGCCGAGTGCGACTTCGACCCGGCGGCCGAGGGACTCTCCCCGCAGCGCGTCCGCCGGATGGACAGGTCCGCGCAGTTGGCGGTGGTGAGCGCCAGGGAGTGTGTGCAGGACAGCGGCCTCGACCTGGACACGCTCGACCCGGCGCGCACCGGAGTCGTCGTCGGCAGCGCGGTCGGCTGCACGATGGGCCTGGAGGAGGAGTACGTCGTCGTCAGCGACGGCGGCCGGAAGTGGCAGGTCGACGAACGCTATGCCGTACCGCATCTGTTCGACTACTTCGTGCCCAGCTCCCTCGCCGCCGAGGTCGCCTGGGAGGTCGGTGCGGAAGGGCCGGTGGCGACGGTGTCCACCGGGTGCACCTCCGGACTGGACTCGGTCGGGCAGGCCGTCGAGCTGATCGCCGAGGGGTCGGCGGACGTGATGATGGCGGGCGCCGCCGACGCGCCGATCTCGCCGATCACCATGGCCTGCTTCGACGCGATCAAGGCGACGACCCCGCGCAACGACGACCCGGCGACGGCCTCCCGCCCCTTCGACCGCACCCGTAACGGCTTTGTCCTCGGCGAGGGTTCGGCGATGTTCGTCCTGGAGGACCTCGGTCACGCGCTCCGGCGCGGGGCGGACGTCTACGCCGAGATCTCCGGCTTCGCCTCACGCTGCAACGCCTTCCACATGACCGGACTCAGGCCGGACGGCAGGGAGATGGCGGAGGCGATCCGGGCCGCCCTGGCCCAGTCCCGGACGGCACCGGAGGACATCGGCTACATCAACGCCCATGGCTCGGGCACCCTCCAGAACGACCGCCATGAGACGGCGGCCTTCAAGCGCAGTCTCGGGGAGCACGCGTACCGGACCCCGGTCAGCTCCATCAAGTCGATGATCGGGCACTCCCTCGGGGCCATCGGCTCCCTGGAGATCGCCGCCAGTGTGCTCGCGATGCGGACCGGGGTGATCCCGCCCACCGCCAATCTCCATGAGCCGGATCCGGAGTGCGATCTCGACTATGTGCCGCTGGTGGCGCGGGAACGGCGGGTCGACACGGTGCTCAGCGTGGGCAGCGGGTTCGGCGGCTTCCAGAGCGCGATGGTGCTGCGCAAGCCGCGGGCGGCGCTGCGGGGACCGGAAGGCGGGGCGGCGTGACGGCCGCGGCCACCGTGGTCACGGGAATGGGTGTGGTCGCGCCCACCGGCCTCGGTTCCGAGCGGCACTGGGAGCGCACCCTGCGCGGCGAGTCCGCGATCGGCCGGATCACCGCCTTCGACCCGGAGCCGTACTCCAGCGGACTGGCGGGCGAGATCACCGGGTTCGTGCCGGCCGAGCATCTGTCCGCGCGACTGCTGCCGCAGACCGACCATATGACCCGGCTGGCCCTCGCGGCGGCGGCCTGGGCCATCGAGGACGCGGGGGTGGACCCCGACGGGCTGCCGGAGTTCGGGATGGGGGTCGTCACGGCGAGTTCGGCCGGCGGGTTCGAGTTCGGCCACCGGGAGCTGGACAAGCTGTGGCGGCTGGGGCCCGAGCATGTCAGCGCCTATCAGTCCTTCGCATGGTTCTACGCGGTCAACAGCGGTCAGATCTCGATCCGGCACGGGCTGCGCGGTCCGAGCGGAGTGCTGGTCACCGAGCAGGCGGGCGGTCTCGACGCGGTCGCGCAGGCACGGCGCCGGGTACGGGCCGGGACGCCCGTGATGGTCTGCGGTTCCGTCGACGGCTCGCCCTGTCCCTGGGGCTGGGTCGCCCAGCTCGCCGGGGGCCGGATCAGCCCGGTCGACGACCCCGCCCGCGCGTATCTGCCCTTCGACGAGGACGCCACCGGACATGTCCCCGGCGACGGCGGCGCGCTGTTCGTCCTGGAGAGCGAGGAGGGGGCGCGGGAGCGCGGGCTGACCTCGTGGCACGGCGAGATCGCGGGGTACGCGGCGACCTTCGACCCGCCGCCCGGCTCCGGCCGCCCCTCGACCCTGCGCCGGGCCGTGGAACTCGCCCTCGACGACGCCGGTCTGGCGCCGGACGCCATCGGGGCCGTGTTCGCGGACGGCTCGGGCACCGCCGCCGACGACCGTACGGAGGCGGCGGCGCTGCGCGAGGTCTTCGGACCGTACGGCGTCCCGGTCACCGTGCCGAAGACGATGACCGGCCGGCTCAGCGCGGGCGGGGCGGCCCTCGACCTGGCCACCACCCTGCTGGCCCTGCGGCACGGGGAGATCCCGCCGACGGTGAATGTCTCCCGGCCGGTGCCGGAGTACGAGTTGGACCTGGTGACCCGGCCCCGGCGGACCGCGCTGTCGGCCGTGCTGGTGGTGGCCCGGGGGCACGGCGGTTTCAACGCGGCCATGGTCGTGACCCGGCGCCACGGTCCCCACGACCTCCGCGTTCCTGAGAGGGCCCACGTTCCTGAGAGTGTCCGGAGTCCCGGCTGACCTGATGAAGAGGTGGACGGCATGAGCGAGCTGACGCTGACCGAACTGACCACGATCCTGCGGGAGTGCGCGGGACAGGACGAGAACACCGACCTGAGCGGCGCCGACATCCTGGACAAGGAGTTCAAGGACCTGGGATACGACTCCCTCGCCATGCTGGAGACCGCCGCCCGTATCCAGATCGTGCATGGCGTGGTCCTGGCCGACGACGTCGTCGTGGAGGCGGCCACTCCACGGGAGCTGATCCGCCTGGTGAACCAGTCGCTGGGCGACGCCCGGCCCTGAGACCCGCCACGCGGGTCCGTGAGCATCGCCCCAGGCCACCGGGGTGTTCACGGCCGCTCCGGGCCGCCCAGGGGCGCCCGCGTCTCGATCGGGTGAAGATCCGCGGAGCGGGTGAACTCCGCCCGTGGACCGCTCGTACTGGTGAGGAGAGTGCGATGCCCCGCAGATCATGAGAGATCACATGACGTCCCTGGAGAGGAACGCCCGCATGGCCAGCGAATCGCTTCACCCCACCGCCCCTTCCCCCCGGCCCGGCCGCCGCTCGGTCATGGCCGCGGCCGGGGCGGCCGGGCTCACCGTGGCGCTGACCGCGTGCGGGGACGACGGCTCCCCGTCGAGCGCCGCGACCGAGGACGCGGCGTCGGCGGGCGGCAGCGCCCCGGCCGACGGCGGCGGCAGCCCGCTCGCCACGCGCGCCGACATCCCCGAGGGCGGCGGGAAGGTCTTCGCGGACCAGGGGGTGGTGGTCACCCAGCCGACGGCCGGGGAGTTCAAGGCGTTCTCGTCCAAGTGCACCCATCAGGGCTGCGCGGTGAAGGACGTGGCCGACGGGGTGATCGTCTGCCCGTGCCACAACAGCGAGTTCTCGGCCACGGACGGCAGCGTGCGCAAGGGCCCGGCCACCCAGCCGCTGCCGGAGGCGAAGATCAGCGTGGAGGGCGACGAGATCCGCCTGCTCTGAGCCCCTGCCCCGGCCGACGCCTCCCGCCCGCCCTAACGCCGTCGTGTGAGACAGCCGAGGATCTCCTCGGTCGTCGTGACCGTGGCGACCAGGGCCAGGGTGTGGCGGACCATCGCGGGAACGTAGTCGGCGGGGACCCCGGCGATGGCGTCCGCCGGTACGACGGCGGTGTGGCCGAGGTTCACCGCGTCGAACACGGCGTTGGGGACGGCCACGTTGGCGGAGACCCCGGTGACGACGAGGGTGCGGCAGCCCAGATTCCGCAGCAGGGCGTCGAGGCCGGTGCCCCGGACGGGCGAGAGTCCGTGCAGCCGCCGTAGCACGAGGTCGTCCTCGGCGGCCTCGATCGGTGGGGCGAGCCGGACCGCCGCCGTTCCGGCCAGTTGGAGCACGGGGAGGCGTTCGGCGGCCCGGAACAGCGGGGCGTTGCGGCTCGCGGCGCGACCGTCGGGGCGGCGTTCGGCGAGGGCGTGCACCACCTGGACGCCGCTGTCCCGGGCGGCGGCGACCAGCCGGGCGATCCGGGCGAGGGCACCGGACGCGCGGGCCTGGGCGGCGAGTTCGGGCAGCGCGCTGTCCGGGCCGACCACGCCCTGCTGGCACTCGACGGTGAGCAGGACGGTGGTCGCGGGGTCGAGCAGCTCCGCGAGCCGCCGCCGGTCCGTCGCCGCCATGACGTCCCCCTCGTGGGCCGGGTGCCGGTACCGGGCGGCGAGAGTAGCGGGCATTGCGTACGGAGGGAAGACGGGTCAAGCTGTCGGGGGCCAGAATTCTGACGACCCGTCAGCAACGGGGTCGACGCGGGCCCCGTCCGCCGTTCGCCGTCCGTCCAGGGAGACCGTATGGCTGCCACCGTCCAGCGCCGGGGCCGGAAGATCATGATGACCGACGGGGAGCGGGACGCGTTTCTCGGCGCGGCGCGGACCTGCCGGGTCGCGACCGTCGCCGCCGACGGCACCCCGCACATCAGCCCGCTCTGGTTCCACTGGGACGGCGCGGCGCTGTGGCTGTACTCGCTGACCCGCAGCAAGCGCTGGGCCGAACTGCGCCGCGATCCACGCCTCGCGGTGGTGGTGGACGCCGGTCATGAGTACGGGGAGCTGCACGGGGTGGAGCTGACCGGCCGGGTGGAGTTCGTGGGCGAGGCGCCGCGCACCGGGGAGCCGGTGGCCGCGCTGGTCGCCGTGGAGCGGGCGTTCGCGGCGAAGTACTTCGGGCTGGACGAGCTGCCGCACGACGGCCGGCACGCCTGGGCGCGGCTGGTTCCGGAGACGGTCAGGTCGTGGGACTTCCGGAAGCTGACGCCGTAGCGTCCCGGCGCGCGGCGGGCGGGGTGACGGACGCGCCGATCTTCTCGCCCGCCATGCGCAGCGCCTGGACGGCGGCCCGGATCGAGGGGCGGCGGTCGGCGTCGGCCCGCCAGACGACGTAGACATGGCGGGTGATCCGCTGTCTGAGCGGGACCGTGACCACGCCGTGCGGCATCGGGTGGCGGCCGAGCAGCGGGGCGATGCAGACGCCGAGTCCGGCCGAGACCAGCCCGAGCTGGGTGTGGGTCTCGGCGGCGCGATGGCCGAGGATCGGTTCGACGCCGCGTGAGCGCAGGGTGAAGACCAGCCACTCGTGGCAGAACTCGCCCTCGCCCCAGGTGATCCACTCGTCGTCGGTGAACTCGGAGAGGTCCACCTCGTCCCGTCCGGCGAGCGGATGGTCGGCGGGCAGCGCCACATCGGCCGGGTCGTCCAGGATCGGCGCCTTGACCAGTCCGTCGGGCAGCGGCAGCGGCTTGTTGTACCAGTCGAGGACGACCGCGAGGTCGAGGTCGCCGCGGATCACCGCGCGGATACCGCCCTCGGGCTCCAGCTCGCAGGAGCGCAGCCGCAGCCCGGGGTGTTCGGCGCGCAGCGCGGACAGCGCGAGCGGGAACAGCCCGCGGGCGGCCGTCGGGAACGCGGACAGCCGCAGCTCCCCGGCCACCCGGCCGCGCTGTGCCTCCAGATCGGACTGGGCGAGCTGCACCTGCGACAGGATGCGGGCCGCGTGCTCGGCGAGCAGCCGTCCCGCGTCGGTGAGCCGGACGCCCCGGCCGTGCTTGGCGAGCAGTTGCTGTCCGACCTCCCGCTCCAGCTTGGCCATCTGCTGGGAGACCGCCGAGGTCGTGATGTGCAGCCCCGCGGCGGCCCCGCTGACCGAGCCATGCCGGGCGAGGGCGTCGAGCGTGCGCAGCCGTTCGAGATTCAGCATGTCCCCACCCTACGCACGATTAAGCGTTACTACGAGATACAGGGCATGAGATTTCGATTGTGCTACGAGGTTGTACGGGGCCATCGTGGACCGCATGACCACCGTCGCCCGCACCGCCGAGACCACCGCCGTCGCCACTCCCGTCCGCACCCACCGTCCCCGGCACCGGCTCGACTGGCGGCTGCGGTTCGCCGCGCTCTCCCTGATCTGGGGCTTCAGCTTTCTGCTGATCAAGGTGGGCACGGAGGCGTACGCCCCGTTCCAGGTCACCCTGGGCCGACTGCTGTTCGGTACGGCGGTGCTGGCCGTGGCGATGGCGGTGAAGCGTGAGCGGCTGCCGCGCGGGGCCCGCACCTGGGCGCACCTGACGGTCGCCGCGCTGCTGCTCAACGCGCTGCCGTTCTCCCTGTTCGCCTATGCCGAGCTGACCATCCCCTCGACGCTGGCCGGTATCTGCAACGCCACCTCACCGCTGTGGGGCATGGCGCTGTCGCTGGTGGCGCTGTCGGAGGACCGGCCCACCCGGGTCCGGGTCGCCGGGCTCGGCATCGGCTTCGTCGGCGTGCTGACGGTGCTCGGCGCGTGGCAGGGCTTCAGCGGGCTGGACGCCACGGGGACGGGCCTGGCGCTGCTGGCCTCGCTGAGCTACGCGGTCGGCTGGATCTACGTACGGCGCACGCTGGGCGGCGCGCGGGAGTCGCATCTCTCGCTGACCGGGGCGCAGTTGCTGCTGGCGACGGCGCAACTGGCCGTGGTGACCCCGCTGTTCACCTCGGCGCCGGACGGGTTCCACTGGGTGCCGGTGCTGGCGATCGTCGCGCTGGGCGCGCTGGGCACGGGCTTCGCGGTGCTGGTGCAGTACGGGCTGGTGGCGGAGGTCGGGCCGACGACCGGGCAGATGGTCACCTACTTCGTGCCGGTGATCGCGACCGGGGCGGGCGTGGCGGTACTCGGCGAGTCACTGAGCTGGTCCACGCCGGTGGGGGCGGTGATCGTGGTCCTGGGCGCGGTGCTGACGCAGGCGCGGGGGCGCCGGGGCTGACGGAGGTGGGTCGAGCCCCTGCCGGGGCGGGGCACGGGGGCGCTTCCCACGGGGGTGGGAGCGGCCCCGGCGGCGTGTGGGGCGGAGTGCTTCCCGGGAGGTGGGAGCGGCCCCGGCCGGGTGCTTCCTACGGAGGCGGGAGAGCGGCCTTGGCGGCGTGTGCGGCGGGGTGTACCTCCCACGGAGGCGGGAGCGGCCCCCGGGGCATGTGCGGCGGGGCACTTCCCACGGAGGCGGGAGCGCAGCCCCGGCGGCGTGCGCGGCGAGGTACCCCCCACGGAGGCGGGAGCGGCCCCCGGGGCATGTGCGGCGGGGCACTTCCCACGGAGGCGGGAGCGCAGCCCCGGCCGCGTGCACGGCGAGGTACCCCCCACGGAGGCGGGAGCGGCCCCCGGGGCATGTGCGGCGGGGCACTTCCTACGGAGGCGGGAGAGCAGCCCCGGCCGCGTGCGCGGCGAGGTACCCCCCCACGGAGGCGGGAGCGCCCCCGGCGGCGCACGTCACGGAGTACCTCCCACCGAGGTGAGCACCTCCGGCACCCCGTGCCACGCCACCCCTCCCCCCTCCCCCCCTCAGACCCTCAGACCCTCAGACCAGATGCCGCCGTGGCGACGACCGCAGCGCGTCGGCGATGGCGTCGGCCACGGCGGGAGCCTCGTCCGGGGACAGGTCCGCGACGGTGACCCGGATGCCGGGCGGGGCCGACAGCCGGAAGCGGGCGCCGGGCGCCACCGCCCATCCGGCGTGCAGCAGCCGCGCCACCGCGCCGGTCTCGTCGGGGACCGGCACCCAGACGTTGAGGCCGCTGCGACCGTGGGCGGCGACGCCCCGCTCGGCCAGCGCGCCGATCAACGCCTCCCGGCGTTCGGCGTAGCGCGCGGCGACGGCCCGGGTGTCCACCGCGCCGCCGCTCCACAGCCGGGCCACCGCCCGCTGGGTGAGCCGGCTGACCCAGCCGGGGCCGAGGCGCTGGCGCCCCCGCACCCGGTCGAGGGTCACGGGGTCGCCGGTGAGCACGGCGAGCCGCAGATCGGGGCCGTACGCCTTCGCGGCCGATCGGACGAACGCCCAGGAGCGGGTGGTTCCGGCGAGCGGGCTCAGCGGGAGGTCGACGATCCGGTGCCCGTGGTCGTCCTCGATCAGCAGAAGGTCCGGGTGTCCGGCGAGGATCGCGCGCAGGGCGCGGGCGCGGGGGGCGCTCAGCACGGCGCCCGTCGGGTTCTGCGCGCGGTCCGTGACGATCAGGGCGCGGGCCCCCGCGTCGAGGGCGGCGCGGACGTCGTCCGGGAGCGGTCCGTCGTCGTCGACGCCGACCGGGACCGTGCGCAGGCCCAGCGCCGGGATCAGATCGAGCAGGCTGCCCCAGCCGGGGTCCTCGACGGCGACCGCGTCACCGGGCCTGAGGTGGGCGGCGAGGACGCGTTCGATGGCGTCCAGGGAGCCGGAGGTGACGGCGAGCGGCCCGTCCGGCACCCCGTCGGCGGCGAGTTCCGCGCGGGCCTGGCGCACCAGGCCGGGTTCCTCGGGGTCGGCGCCGTACAGGACCGGCTCCCGGTCGGCCTGGGCGGCGGCCTCGGCGAAGACCCCGGCGAGCGCGGGCAGCAGGGCCGGGTCCGGGTTGCCCGCCGACAGGTCCCGCACGCCGTCCGGGACGTCCACCCGGAGTTCCTCGCGCCCGGTCGTGGCCGGTTTCGCGCGGACCCGGCTGCCGCGCCGCCCGGCGGTCTCGATGACCCCGCGCTCCCGCAGCACGCGGTAGGCGGCGGCCACCGTGTTCGGGTTGACCTCCAGCCGCCGGGCCAGCTCCCGCATCGGCGGCAGCGGCTGTCCGGGCAGCAGGTCGCCCGCCGCGACCGCGCGCTCCACGCTCGCGGAGATCTCCGCTGCGCCCCGTCCACTGATCGGATACTCTACTAGCACAAACCCAAGTATGCACTAGTGCAATGGAGACCGCACATGCAGGAGACGACCGCGCCACCGGACGCCGCCGCCTACACCCCCACCGACCGCACCGTCCCGACCCGCTCCGCCGAGCGCGCGTCGTACGACAAGCCGCTGGTGCACGCGATACTCGACGAGGGCTATGTCTGCCATCTCGGCTTCGTCCGCGACGGCGCCCCCGTGGTGCTGCCGACGCTGTACGGCCGGGTCGGCGACCGGCTCTACGTCCATGGCTCGACCGGTTCGCGCCCGCTGCGGATGACCGGCACGGCGGACCCGGGGCTGCCGGTGTGTCTGACGGTGACCCATGTCGACGGCCTGGTGCTGGCCCGCTCCGCCTTCCACCACTCCATCAACTACCGCTCGGTGGTGGTGCACGGCGTCGCCCGCGATGTCACCGACCCCGACGAGAAGTGCGCGGCCCTCGACGCGCTGGTCGACCATGTGGTGCCGGGCCGCGCCGCCGACTCCCGCCCCGCCAACCGCAAGGAACTCGCCGCCACCGCCGTGATCTACCTGGACCTCGACGAGGTCTCCGCCAAGCTCCGCACGGGCGGGGTCAACGACGAGCCCGAGGACCTCGACCTCCCCCACTGGGCCGGTGTCGTCCCGCTGCGCAAGGGCTACGGGACCCCGCTCCCGGACGCCGACCTGCCCCCCGGCACGGCCCTGCCCGCCTATCTGACCCCGGAGCGGTGATGCTGATCCACCCCTGGGACGACGCCCGCGACGACACCGAGTGGCGCACCTGGCTGGCCGCCCACGACTTCGGACAGCTCGCCGTGAACGGCCGGCCCGGCGAACCCCCGTTCGTCCAGCCGCTGCACTTCCTCTACGACGCCGGACCCGGCGCGCACGGCGAGGTGCTCACCCATCTCGCCCGCCCCCACCCGATGTGGCCCGCCCTGGAGGCCGACCCCGAGGTGCTGCTGAGCGTGGTGGACGACTATGTCTTCGTCCCCGGCCCCTGGCAGGCCGCCCCCGGCACACCGCCCGAGCACGGGACGCCGACCAGCTTCTACGCCGCCGTACAGCTGCGCTGCCGGGCCGAGATCGTGGACGACCCGGCCGCCAAGGCCGCGCTGCTCGACCGCCAGACGGCGCACTTCCAGCCGGAGGGCGGCTCCGCGCCGGTGCTGGCCGGGGAGGTGCCGTTCGGCCGGATGCTGCCGGGACTCCGGGGCCTGCGCCTGGAGATCCTCGACGTACGCGCCAAGTTCAAGTACGCCAACCACCGCACGCCCGAGATACGGGCCCGGATGGCGGCCGAGCTGACCGCCCGCGGCGGCCCCCGTGACCGGGCCGCGCGGGAGCATCTGCTGCGCCGCAATCCGGCGTAGAGGCGGGACCATCGGCTGCGCCGCAACCCGGCGTGGACACGGAAGCATCTGCCGCGCCGCAACCCGGCGCAGGACGGGAACCCCGGCTCACGCCCGCGAGCCCTCGACGGCCTCGGCCCTCGTCCCGCCCCGCGCCTCCGCGCCGGCCAGGCCCGCGACCGCGCCCAGCATCAGCAGGGTCCCGCCGACGGTCGCCGCCGTGAGGTGCTCGCCGAGCAGGACGACCGCGAGGACCGCCGCGCTGACCGGCTCCAGCAGCATGATCACCGAGACCGTGGCGGACCGGACGACCGCGGCCCCCGCGAAGTACAGCGCGTAGGCGAGCGCGGTCGGGACCGCCGCGATGTAGACGACCAGCCAGATCAGCCGGACGGGGTCGGCGGTGTGCGGGACGAGTCCCTCGGCGAGGGCGAGCGGCAGCAGACAGACGGTGGTCACCGCGAACGCCCAGACCGTCGTACCGGAGGCGTCGGTGTCGCCATGGCGGCCCCACCAGCGGGTGAGCAGGGTCATCGCGCAGTATCCGGCCGCCGAGAGCAGCGCGAGCGCCACGCCCCCGGGCCGTACGGAGGTGTCGCCGCCGCCGAGGACCAGCACGCCGAGCCCGGTGAGTGCCCCGACGACCGCGACCGCTCCCCCGCGGCCCAGCCGCTCCCCCAGGGTGAGCCGGGCGCCGAGGGCGATGAGGACGGGTCCGGCGCCCAGGGTGACCACGGTCGCGACGGCGAGCCCGGTGGCGGCGACGGCCGCGAAGTAGGCGGTCTGGAACACGGCGAGACCGAGGCCGACGGCCCCGGCGCGCAGCAGCCGGCGGCGCACCCGCTCGGGCGCGCTGGGCGCGGGGCGCGCGGTACGGGGGCGCAGCGCGCGGACGGCGACCAGCAGGACCAGCCCGGCGGCGCAGCGCCAGAAGGACAGGGCGACCGAGCCCATGTCGCTGGTCCGGTAGACGAGCGAGGCGGCGGCACCGGCGGTGCCCCAGGCGACCCCGGCGACGATCAGATAGACCAGCCCACGCCCGACGGACAGCACGGCAGCCGGACGCAGAGACGGGGAGGGGCTCAACGAAGGGGTGGAAGACACGCGTTCTCTCCGCAGTCGCGCGTGATGCGCGGAAGTTCGGGGATGGACCACCGCTTCAGCGGGGTCCGCGGACTTCGTCTGCGGGCAGCACCGTCACGCCCGGCGACAGACGCGGGGCGAGGGTCCGGAGGGCCCGCCTCAGGCGGCCGGAGGCGGAAGGACGAGCGCGTTCGCATGCATGATCGACACCTTACGCAGCGGTTCCACGGGCTGACAACTCCCGCTCGGGCGACCCCCCGGCGACGGGCTGCCCGCCGGAGCCCTTCGACGGGGCGGCGGACTGGGCGATGAACGCGCCGGTCAGGACCACCGCGCCGCCGATGATCTGCGGTGCGGAGAGATGCTCGCCGAGCAGCACCCAGGCCAGCACGGTCGCGATGACCGCCTCCAGACAGGCCACGACCCCGGCGACCGCCGGGGAGAGCCGCCGCACGGCCACCACCCCGGTCATGTACGCGATCACCGTGGCGATCAGCACGATCCAGCCGAGCAGGAGGAGGGCGGGCACCGCGGCGCCGTCCATCCGGGCGGAACCGGCGAGAACGCCCCAGTCCATGGACCAGGGACGGGCGACGACGGTGAGCACGGCGGCGCCGATGAGCAGTCCGTAGGCGACCACACCGAGCGGGTCGGGGGCGTCGGCGCCGGAGTCACCGCCCGCGTCGGACAGGACGAAGTAGCCGACCTGGCAGCAGGCGGCGCCGAGCGCCAGCAGCAGCCCGAGGGCGTCGAAGCTCAGCCCGGCCCACACCTCCACCACACAGGCCAGACCGCCGACCGCGAGGACGACGCCGACGGCCGCCGCCCGGGTCACCGCCCGGCGCTGCACGAACCGCACCCAGCCGAGCACCAGGGCGGGCGCCAGATACTCGACGAGCAGGGCGACGCCGACCGGGATACGGGAGATGGAGGCGAAGTAGAACGCCTGGACACCGGCCACCGCGAGCAGTCCGAACCCGGCGAGCAGCGCGGGGCGGCGGCGCAGCAGATCACGGTGGCGGACGGCGAGCGGCAGCATCACCAGGGCGGCCCCGGCGACCCGGAGCCATACCACGTGCAGCGGGTCGAGACCCGCCTCGATCAGCGGCTTCGCCGCGACTCCGGAACCGCCGAAGGCGACCGCGGAACCGAGCGCCAGGCCCAGTCCGACGCCCTTGCCACGGCTGCCGTGGTTGCTCTGTGTCGTCCGCACCGGCCCATGATGACAGGGCAGGACATGAGCGTCACCCCCATGGCACCTGTCTCATGGCACGAGCGGCGGACGGGCATGGCAGCGGACTGGCAGGGCGGGAGCGGCGGACTGACATGGCGGCGCAGCGGCATGGCAGCGGACCGGCATGGCAGGAGCGGCGGCTCTCATGGCGGGCGCGTCGGGGAACCGGTCAGCCGCGCGGGGCGGCCTCCAGCCGCTTGAGGAGTTGGCCGTGGTCGATCCCGGCACGGGTGAGGACCTCCACCGCACGGGCCCCGGGGTCGGCGGTGAGCCCGGCGAGCAGATCCAGCCCGGTGGGCGGCGCCCCGTCCCGGTGGGCGGCGCGGTCGGCGGCGTGCTCCAACGCACCGGCGGCGAGCGGGGAGCAGCCGTCGGCGACGATCACCACGGGGAGGGCGCCGGAGTCCTCGACGGTGCCCTGCCAGCGCAGTCCGTAGCCGATGCTGCGCTGCACGAGGTAGCCGAACAGCCGGGCCAGCCGGGGGCCGCCGTCGTCACAGGCGGCGCGCACCTCGGGGTCGGCCTCCAGCAGGGAGTGCAGCAGATGCGCGGTGTCGATCTGCCGGTCCCCGTCGCGGACCGCGCGGCGCCGGGCACCTGTGAGCACCGCTGTCAACTCCGCGCCGAGCCCGGCCCCGTGGTCCGCGGGCTGCTGCGCGGGGGAGGCGCTGTCCTGGTCGGGGGCGGGTTGCCGGGGGATTCGGTGGTGCACATCCTCCACCCCATCAGCCGCTTTGAGGTAAGTCATCCCCGGCGGGAAGCATCTTCGCGTCCCACGCAGAGGGGACGTCACCGGATGGAATCTCCTCCTTACGGATGAGATCACGGCGAATCCGGCATCGGGGCGCACGAACGTGTGCGGTGCGCCCCCGCCCGCAACCATCGCACGGTGTGGCTCGTCCGACACAGACATGGAGAACGATTGCTGGCTGGTGGCGCTGCCGGCGGTCGACGGCAGGGACTATGTGTACCGGGTGTACGCCCCGGTGGACGCCCTGCTGGCCGACCTGTTCTGGGAAGCCTGGCACTGCCACGACGAAGGACCGTATCCGCGCGCGTGGGATCTGTTCGACGCGGCGGAGATCCGCAGGGTGGGCTGAGCCGAGGTGCCGCGCGTTCGCGGTGTTCGACGCGCTGGGGGCGGAGGCGCTATGGGGCCGACGCGCCAGAGGGCCGACCGTCTCTGACGGTTCATCAATATTGAATATTGCGGGCACTGCCGCTACGTTCCGCGACACCGAAGCCGAGTCCCAGAGGACGAAGAGGTGGTCGCATGGCCGAAGTCAGCGCGGAGGCCCGGATCGGGGCCAGTGCCGAGCGGGTCTGGGCGCAGCTCACGGACTGGTCCGCGTACGGGGAGTGGAACGCGACCCACACCAGTTTCCCCAAGGGCGGCCCCGACACTCTGGAGACCGGCGCGGTCTTCCAGGAGAACATGAAGCTGATGGGGTTCCCGGCCGAGGTCGACTGGACCGTGGAGGAACTGGAACCGGCCAGGGTGCTGGCCATCCGCGGCAAGGGCCCGATGCAGGTCGTGGTGGTCACCCGCTACACCCTCACCCCGGACGGCGACACGGCGACGACCCTGCGCATCGACGGGGAGTTCACCGGCGCCGCGGTCTCCTTGATGGCGGGCAAGCTGAAGGACTCGGCGACGGCCGCCCTGAACGAGTCGCTGCGCAAGCTGGACGGCCTGGTGACCTGAACGCGAAGGGCGGTGCCCCGGGGAGACCGCGCTCCCGGGACACCGCCCTGACACCGGCCCACGGGCCGCCGCCGGTCGCCTTCAACCGTCACCAGCCGTCGTCAGGCGCCCTCAGCCGTCGTCAGGCGCCCTCAGACGTCTCAGTCCTCGTCGGCGAGGATGAGGTACAGCTTCTTGCGCGCGTCGGTGATGACGGCGAGCGCCTTGTCACGCTGTTCCTTGCTGCCGGTCTTCCAGACCTGGCCGAACGCCTCCATCAGACCGAACCCGGCCGACCGGATCTCGTTCAGCGTGTCCCAGTCGACCCCGCGCGAGGCTTCCTCCCACGGGGCGTCCGGCCCCTCGTCGGCCGCCTGGCGCCCGGCGTCGGTGAGCGCGAACAGCTTCTTGCCGCCCTCGCTCTCGCTGGCGATCAGCCCCTCGTCCTCCAGCAGCTGAAGGGTGGGGTACACCGAACCGGGGCTGGGCTTCCACGCCCCGCCGCTGCGCTCGGCGATCTCCTGGATCATCTCGTAGCCGTGCATCGGGCGGTCCTTCAGCAGGGCCAGGATCGAGGCCCGTACATCACCGCGCCGTGCCCTTCCCCTGGGTCCGCCGCGTCCGCGGCCACCCCAGGGTCCGGGACCGAAGCCCGGTCCGCCGAACCCCTGGCCACCGGGCCCGAAGGGTCCGAAGGCGGCCCGGCGACCGTCGAAGCCGCCCTTGCCGCGCCGGTGTCCATGTCCGTGCTCGTGGTCGTATCCGTGCGTGTGCATCGCGATCACTCCATCCATAGGTGTCTTTGTCGCGTATGTCCGCCGATGGTGGTTCTCCACCGGCCTCGCGTCCTCATCGTGTCATCGTTGATCAGTCGCGATGCGTCAACGATATATCGGAACACCTGGCATGGCAAGGCCCGCGCCTTCCCGCGCCGACAGGACGGACCGAGAGGACGGACCGACAGGGCAGGCCGACAGCGCGGGCCGAGCGGATGATCGCGTCTGTTCCCCCTCGATTGACTCGATCGACTCGACCGACTCGACCGATCGGATCAGGTGGTCTTGATCTGGCCACCGTCGATGACGAATTCCGCGCCGGTGATGTTGGCGGCGCGCGAGGAGGCCAGGAAAGCGGCGAGTTCGGCGACTTCCTGGGGCTCGGTGATACGTCCGGTGGAGATGCCCATCTGCTGGGGCAGGACCTCGTCGAGGATTTCCTCGGCGCTCTTTCCGGTGCCCGCCGCCGTGGCGTCGGCGAAGCCGCCGGGGGCGGTCCAGAAGGGAGTGCGGACCGGCCCGGGGGCGATCGCGTTGACCCGTACGCCCTGGGGGGCGAATTCCTCCGACAGGGCTTTGGTCAGATCGCTCAGGGCCGCCTTCGCCGCCGAATAGTCGACGACCGAGGGAAAGGGCAGCCGGGCATTGACGGAGCTGATGTTGACGATCGCGCCACCGCCGTCGGCGAGCAGCCGGGGCAGCGCGGCCCGGCTGGTGCGGACCGCGCTGAAGAAGGTCAGCTCGAAGACGCCCCGCCACTCGGCGTCGTCGATGTCCAGGAAGCTGCTGCGGGGACGGGTCGCGCCGAGGTTGTTGACCAGCACGTCGATCCGGTCATGACGCTCGGCGGCGGCATGGATCAGCAGGTCGGGGCCATCCCCGTCGCCCAGATCGACGGGCACGAACGTCACGTCGTACCGCTCCCCCAGGGCGGCCAGCTCGGGGGTCCGGGTGCGGCTGCCGGCGACGACGCGGGCGCCCTCACGGCCCAGCGTCTCGACGACGGCCAGACCGATGCCCTTGCTGGCGCCGGTGACGACGGCGACCTTGTCGGTGAGCCCCAGATTCATCGGCATGTACTCCTGTACCGCCCGGTACCGCGGGCTGAGTCCGGATGTATTCCCCCGCGCTGGTCAGGGTGGATTCAGTATCGGGTACCGGTCCTCTCCCCGTCCTCAGCCACGAGCGTGCCGTGCGAAATGCGCGGCTTCCGCGCCGCACGGGACGGCCGTCATGGATTCTTTTTCACGCCACCGAGTTTCGGAGATCAGTGGCGTGAAACAGACGACAGGAGAGGGCGGGGCGCATTCAGGTCTCCCGGACGAGATCACTTGATCGCCTGTTCACTTGACCAATGGAGATCTAGAGGGAAATGCGCCACCCGCGCCATCCACTGGCGCAAAGTCGCGCCACCTTTATCCGTACGGCCGAGCGAGATGATCACTCGTTGGTGATTTCGCCCCGCCGGATCTCCCCGGCCGCCGCGATCCTCGACGCGGGGCGGCGCACGACCGGCGCCGCACGGACGCGTACGGGTGGGGGTCATATGGACGACGGACGGACACCGGGCACGGCGGCACGGCGGCCGGGGCTGGACCAGCAGGCGCTGCTGCTGGCCGCCGGGCTCGCGGATCTCGCGGTGACCACGGTGGGCACGGCCTTCGGCACGGTACGGGGCCTGCTGCGCCGCTCGGACGGCGCGGAACTGGCGAAGGAGGCGGAGCGGGACCTCGTGGCACGCGGCCGGCTGGTCGTGGACCGGTACGCCAGCCCGCCCCCGGCCCACCTGGAGATCCTGGCCCGGCACTCCAGGTATGCGACAGCGACCGGCACCGGCGCCGACTCCGATCCCGACCGCCGTACGGGTCCCGCGTCCCAGACCGCCCCCCACCGCCGCTCCTCCGCCCATGGCTGAGCGCTGGGACCCCGCCGGTTTCCGCGCCCGGATCGACGGTGAGCTGCACACCTTCGTCGCTGAGGAGGCCGACCGGTTCGCCGGGATCGATCCGCTGCTGGCACCGGTCGCCGAGCAGCTGATGACCGCCGTCGCGCACGGCAAGCGGCTGCGCGCGGCGTTCTGCTACTGGGGCTGGCGCGCGGCGGGCCAGCCGGACAGCGCCGCGCTGCTGCGGGCCGCGGCCTCCATGGAACTGGTGCACGCCGCCGCCGTGGTGCACGACGACCTGATCGACGACAGCCCGCTGCGCCGGGGCCAGCCCACCGCCCATCGCGCCCTGCGCGGCCCGGTGCGGCGCCGACCGCGCGCCGGTGCCGCCGCCCGCTCCCTGGCGATGCTGGTGGGCGATCTGCTGATGATGATGGCCGGGGAGCTGTTCGCGGCCAGCGGTCTGCCCGCCGCCTATCTGGCGCGGGCCCGTCCGCTGTGGTCGGTGATGGCCCGTGAGCTGATCGCGGGCGAGTGCCTGGAGATCCTGCGCACCGGGGCGGGCCCGGACACCGAGGCGTCACTGAAGGTGATCCGGTACAAGACCGCCAAGTACACCGTCGAACAGCCCCTGCTCATCGGCGGTCTGCTGGCCGGGGCGGGCGCCCGGCTGCGCGCCGGGTACTCGGCGTACGCGCTGCCGCTCGGCGAGGCGTTCCAGCTCCGGGACGATCTGCTCGGGCTGTTCGGCGACCCGCGGAGCACCGGCAAGGCCAACGCCGACGATCTCGCCGCCCAGCGGCCCACCGCCCTGCTCGCGGAGACCTGGCGGCTCGCCGGACCCGCCGAACGCGACCGCCTCGACGCCCTGCTGGGCCGCCGCACCCTGGACGCGGAGGCGCTGGACGGCATCCGTTCCCTGATGGTCCGGCTCAAGGCGCCCGACCGGATCGAGGACATGATCGCGGCCCGGGTCACACACTCCCTGGACGCCCTGCACGACCTGGACGTACCGGCGTCCGCCACGGGGGCGCTGACGTCCCTGGCGCGCTCGGCGACCAGCCGCACGTCCTGACCCCCGACTCCCCCGCAGCCGCAGCCGCAGCCGTACGCAGGACTAGGAGCCCGCCGTATGTCCACGCTCTACACCGATGCCACCTTGGACGCTCTGCGCGAGCCCGGCGACGAACTCGCCGACGCCACCGTCGCCGCCCTCTTCGAGAAGGGCGAGGTGGGCAAGTTCAACACGCTGATGCGGTATGTCTCCACCGTGGGGAGCCCGCTCCCGGACGGGCTGCCGGACGTGGCCCGGGAGTACCTGGCGGCGACGAGCGCCCCGCCGTCCTGGGTGGACTGGGCGGAGATGGAGAAGGCCCGGCTGTTCTTCATCGACAACAACGTCCACATCTCGACCGCGTTGTCCTTCGCCTCGATGCCCGCCTGCTATGTCGTCCCGCATGTGGCGAAGCTGCTGTCGGCGACCCACGGACTGAAGTACCCGTCCAAGCGGATGGCGGAGACCGGCCAGTTCACCGTCTATCTGATGCAGCCGGGCGCCTTCGAGGCGGGCAGCCGGTTCGTCCCGGCGGCGCAGAAGGTACGGCTGCTGCACGCCTCGATCCGCCACCATCTGCGCCGCGAGGGCCTCTGGGACACCGCCGCGCTCGGCACGCCGATCTGTCAGGAGGACATGATCGGCGGCCAGATGTTCTTCTCGATGCTGGTGCTGGACAGCCTGCACCGGCTCGGCATCCATATGTCGCAGAGCGGCGCGGAGTCGTACTACTACGCCTGGCGGGTGGTCGGCGCGATGCTCGGTGTCGACCAGGACGCCGTGCCCAAGACCCTGGAGGAGGCGCGGCAGTTCCTCGATCTGTACATGATCCGGCACATGGGCCCGTCGGAGGAGGGCGTCCAGCTGACCCGCCAGCTCATCGACCTCTACGAGGAGGTCGTGCCCGGCACCTTCTTCGATCCGATCGTGTCGGCGCTGATCCGTCATCTGGTCGGGGACACCAGCGCGGACTGGCTCGGGGTGCCGCGCACGCCGTGGGACACCGTCGTCAAGGCGGTGCCGCATCTGCTGGGGGTCCTGGAGACCATCGAGGACCACTCCCCGCTCGGCGCCTGGGCGCTGGACCGGCTGGGCCATCTGACCACGGTCCTCGAACTGTCCTCGCTCACCCGGGGCCGGGTCATGCACTACGCGATCCCGGAGCAGTTGCGCGGCGAGTACGGCGTCTCGGACGCCCTGCCGCCGCACCGCCGCTGGACACCTCCGGCCCCGGCGCTCTGAACCGCCCGCCAGCGCTCTACTCCACTATTCCATGGAAATATGGATAATGGCGGTGGCGGATGCCGTCCAGGCGTCCCGGCGGAGCCTGGAGGCGGACATGACGAGCGGTACGGCCGAACCGGCGGACCCCGGCGGCAAAGCACGGCTCTACGAGGCTTTCGCCGCCGGAGGCAAGGCGCTGGCCAGCGGAAAGCGGCTGGAACTGCTCGATCTGCTGGCCCAGGGCGAGCGGACCGTGGACGCCCTGGCGAAGGCGGCCGGGCTGCATCTCACCACCGCCTCGGCCCATCTCCAGACCCTCAAGCAGGCCGGGTTCGTGGTCACCCGACGCGAGGGCGTACGGGTCCACTACCGGCTCGCGGGGCAGGACGTGGCCCGGCTGTTCGCGCTGCTGCGCCAGGTCACCGAGGCCCACCAGGCGGCCGTTCCGGCGGCGCGGGACGCGTATCTCGGCGGGTACGACCCGGCCGAGGTGAGCCATGAGGAGCTGACCGCCCGGGTGGCCGCGGGGGAGGTGGTGCTGCTGGACGTGCGGCCGGACGACGAGTACCGGGCCGGGCACATCCCCGGCGCCCGGTCCCTCCCGGTCGACCGGCTGGCCGAGCGGATCGGCGAGCTGCCCCGGGACACCGAGATCGTCGTCTACTGCCGGGGCGCGTACTGCGTGCTCGCGTACGACGCCGTACGGCTGCTGACCGAGCGTGGACGGCGGGCGGTGCGGCTGCACGACGGGATGCTGGAGTGGCGGCTCGCCGAGCGGCCGGTGGCCGCCGGGGACCCGGCGTGAGCGGGCCGACGGGGGCCGCGACCCCGCTGATACCGGGCGGCACCATCGACCCGGCCCAGGCGCAGCAGCGCATCCTGCGGGCGCTGGTCGCCTCGCAGATCCTCAGCGGCGCCGGGCTCGCCGCGGGGGTGACGGTCGGTGCGCTGCTCGCGCAGGACATGCTGGGCGGCACGAGCCTCGCGGGGCTGCCCAGCGCGCTGTTCACCGCCGGTTCGGCGCTCGCGGCCGTGGTCGTCGGCCGGATCTCGCAGTCCCGGGGGCGACGGCCGGGACTGACCGCCGGTTATCTCACCGGGGCGCTGGGCAGCGCGGGCGTCATCACCGCCGCCGTCCTTGACCTCCCGGCCCTGCTGTTCCTGTCGCTGTTCGTGTACGGCGCCGGGACCGCGACCAATCTCCAGGCGCGGTACGCGGGCGCCGATCTCGCGACGCCGGACCACCGGGCGCGGGCCGTGTCCCGGGTGCTGGTGGCCACCACCCTCGGCGGGGTCGCCGCTCCCAACCTGGCCGCGCCGATGGCCTCACTCGCGGAACGGGTCGGCGTACCGGGGCTCGCGGGACCGTTCCTGCTGTCGGGCACGGCGTACGCGCTGGCCGCGCTGGTGCTGGCGGTGCGGCTGCGTCCTGACCCGCTGCTGACGGCCCGTGCGCTGGCGGCGGCGGACGCGGGAACGGTGACGGTGCCGACCGGGGACGGTGAGGACCCGGCGGGGCGGCGACCGCCTGGTGTCGTGCTGGGCGCGCTGGTGATGATCCTGACCCAGCTGGTGATGGTCGCCGTGATGACGATGACGCCGGTCCACATGCACGACCACGGCCATGGCACGGCCGCCGCCGGACTGGTCATCGCGCTGCACATCGCGGCGATGTATCTGCCGTCGCCACTGACGGGCCGACTGGCGGACCGCTGGGGCCGGCTCCGGGTCGCAGGCGCGTCCGGGGTCACGCTGCTGGCCGCCGGGGTACTGGCCGCCGTCGCGCCCGGCGATTCGGTGGCGCTGCTCGCGCTCGCGCTGATCCTGCTCGGCCTCGGCTGGAACTTCGGTCTGATCTCGGGCACGGCGATCATCACGGACGCGGTGCCGCTGGCCACCCGGGCGAAGACCCAGGGCCTGGTGGACGTCTCCATCGCCATCGCCGGGACGACGGGGGGTCTGGCGTCCGGCCTGGTGGTGGCCGCCACGGGATACCCGGTGCTGGCACTGGCGGGCGGGATCCTGTCACTGGCGATCCTCCCGGCCATCGCCGTCTCGGCGACAGCGGACCGCGCCCGGGACAAGCGCGTGGCGTGACCAACGGAGGGTGCGGCGCCGGGTGCGGGGGCCCGCACGGGCTGCTGAGCGGGAGGCGCGGGGACTGATGACGGCGGCGCCGGGCGCGGGGGCCCGCACGACCGGCGGACGACACCTGGGGCGCAGGCCGGCAGGACCGGCGTGGCGGCGCCTGGGGCGGAGGCCGGCGTCACCGGCGGACGGCACCTGAGGCAGAGGCCCGCAGGACTGGCGGCCGGGCACCTGGGAGCGGAGCCCCACATGACCGGCGGCCGGGCGGCGCCTACGGCAGAGACCCGCACGACCAGCAGACCACGCCTGAGGCGGAGCCCCACATGACCGGCCGACGGCACCTGAGGCAAAGCACCGCTTGACCGGCGGACCGCGCCCGGCACGGGGCCCGTACGACCCGTGCCGGGCATCAGCGCCCCACACGGCAGGCACACCGCGCCCGCAGCAAAAGCCCACTTCACCACCGAGCACCTCCCGAGCCAACGCCCGGCAGGGCCCCCGCACGGCTCCCGAACAAGGGCTTTGCATGACCATGCGAGGTGATGCATACTCTTCCTATGTCCAAGGTCCTCACCTCCCTCCCCACCGGCGAGCGCGTCGGCATCGCCTTCTCCGGCGGGCTCGACACCTCGGTCGCGGTCGCCTGGATGCGCGACAAGGGCGCCGTCCCGTGCACCTACACCGCCGACATCGGCCAGTACGACGAGCCCGACATCGCGTCGGTGCCCACCCGCGCCAAGACCTACGGCGCCGAGGTGGCCCGGCTCGTCGACTGCCGGGCGGCGCTGGTGGAAGAGGGCCTGGCGGCGCTCACCTGCGGGGCGTTCCACATCCGCTCGGGCGGCAGGGCGTACTTCAACACCACGCCCCTCGGCCGGGCCGTGACGGGCACGCTGCTGGTCCGGGCGATGCTGGAGGACGACGTCCAGATCTGGGGCGACGGCTCGACCTTCAAGGGCAACGACATCGAGCGGTTCTACCGCTACGGCCTGCTCGCCAACCCCAACCTGCGGATCTACAAGCCGTGGCTGGACGCCGACTTCGTGACCGAGCTGGGCGGTCGCAAGGAGATGTCCGAATGGCTGGTGGCGCACCGGCTGCCCTACCGGGACAGCACGGAGAAGGCGTACTCCACGGACGCCAACATCTGGGGCGCCACGCACGAGGCGAAGACCCTGGAGCACCTGGACACCGGCGTGGAGACCGTCGAGCCGATCATGGGCGTGCGGTTCTGGGACCCGTCGGTCGAGATCGCCCCCGAGGACGTGACGATCGGCTTCGACCAGGGCCGCCCGGTCACCGTCAACGGCAAGGAGTTCGCCTCCGCCGTGGACCTGGTGATGGAGGCCAACGCCATCGGCGGGCGGCACGGCCTCGGTATGTCCGACCAGATCGAGAACCGGATCATCGAGGCGAAGAGCCGCGGCATCTACGAGGCCCCGGGCATGGCCCTGCTGCACGCCGCCTACGAGCGGCTGGTGAACGCGATCCACAACGAGGACACCCTCGCCCAGTACCACAACGAGGGCCGTCGTCTCGGCCGGCTGATGTACGAGGGCCGCTGGCTGGACCCGCAGGCGCTGATGATCCGTGAGTCGCTCCAGCGCTGGGTCGGCGCGGCCGTCACCGGCGAGGTGACCCTGCGGCTGCGGCGCGGCGAGGACTACTCGCTGCTCGACACCACGGGCCCGGCGTTCAGCTACCACCCGGACAAGCTCTCCATGGAGCGCACCGAGGACTCGGCGTTCGGCCCCGCCGACCGCATCGGCCAGCTCACCATGCGCAACCTGGACATCGCCGACTCCCGCGCCAAGCTGGAGCAGTACGCCGGGATGGGCCTGATCGGCACCTCGCACCCGGCGATCGGTGCCGCGCAGGCCGCCGCGACCGGTCTGATCGGCGCGATGCCGGAGGGCGGCGCCGAGGCCATCGCCTCGCGCGGCGAGGTCTCCGAGGAGGACGAGCTGCTGGACCGCGCGGCCATGGAGCTGGGCACGGACTGAGGACCGTACGGCTCGCGAGCACGCCCCTCGGGGGGCCGGACCGGCAGGGAGGACCGCCGGACCGGCCCCCCGTCGCGTTCGGCCCACCGGCGACGGGAAGGGGCCAGATCCCGGCGATTGGCCTTGGTCCGGCCCGGACCGCACGCCCTACGGTCGGCCCATGCGGATTCGAATCGTCGACGCCTTCACCGACCGTCCCTTCGCCGGAAACCCCGCCGGAGTGCTGCTGCTGGACGCCTTCCCCGAGGACGGCTGGCTCCAGAACGTGGCGCTGGAGGTGAACCACGCCGAGACGGCGTTCGCGCACCCCCTGCCGCCGGGCGGGGACGCGGACTGGGCGCTGCGCTGGTTCACCCCGGTGACCGAGGTCGCCCTGTGCGGCCACGCCACCCTGGCCACCGCCCATGTACTGCACAGCACCGGCACCCAGGAGGGACCGGTGCGGTTCGCGACCCGCAGCGGCGTGCTCTCGGCGCGTCCGGCGCCGGACGGGTCGATCACGCTGGACTTCCCGACCGCGCCGCTGACCCCGGTGGACGTGCCGGAGGGCGTCGCCGAGGCGCTGGGAGCCCAGCCGCTGGCCGCGACCGACACCGGCCCGAACGTCGGTGACCTGGTCCTCGAACTCGCCGATGAACGCACGGTCCACGCCCTGGCCCCGGACCACCGGGCGCTCGCCCGCTACTCGTCCCGGGGCATCATCGCCACCGCCCGCGCCGAGGACCCGTCCCGGGGCTACGACTACGTCTCGCGCTGCTTCTTCCCCAAGGTCGGCATCGACGAGGACCCGGTCACCGGCAGCGCCCACACCGCCCTCGCCCCGTACTGGTCCGAGCGGCTGGGCGGCCCCGACCTCACCGGCCTCCAGGCGTCCCGCCGCACCGGCCTGGTCCGTACCGGGCTGCGCGGCCCCCGCACCCTGCTCACCGGCCGGGCGGTCACGGTCATCGAGGGAGAGCTGCGCGCCCCCTGACCGCTCAGGCGGTCGGCAGCCAGTCCACCCTGCCCGCCAGCAGCGCGTACCCGACGAACGCGCCGATGTCGAGCAGGGTGTGCGCCACCACCAGCGGCCCCACCCGGCCCCAGCGGCGGTACAGATAGACGAAGACCACGCCCATCACCATGTTCCCGATGAACCCGCCGATGCCCTGGTAGAGGTGGTACGAGCCGCGCAGCACCGAACTCGCGGCCATCGAGGCGCCCGGCGACCAGCCGAGCTGATCGAGGCGGCGCAGCAGATAGCCGACGACGATGACCTCTTCCACGACGGAGTTCTGCGCGGCGGACAGGATCAGCACCGGGAACTTCCACCACACGTCCGGCAGCGCCTCCGGCACCACGGTCAGGTTGAATCCCAGGCCCCGGGCGGCGAGATAGAAGGCGATGCCGGTACTGCCGATCCCGGCCGCGATCACCGCGCCGCGCCCGAGGTCGGGCCAGGGCCGGGTGCGGTCGAAGCCGATCGCGCGCAGTCCGGCGCCCTCGCGCAGCAGCAGATGCGCGACCAGCGCGACCGGCACCAGCGCGGTGGTGATGCCGAACAACTGCCAGGCGAGGTCCAGCCAGGGGCGGCCGGGCGCGGCCGAGGCGTTGAGGGTGGCCGCCTGGTCGCGCAGTCCGCCGGGCCGGGTGACCGAGCCGACAAAACTGATCAGCGCGGACACCGCGCTCGCGCCCAGCGAGAGGGCGAGGACGAGCAGTGTCTCGTCGCGCAGGGTCCGCCGCGAGAGCCGCTCCAGCGGCCGTGCGTCGGCCGTGGCGCTGTCCTCAGCCTGCACAGGTGCCTCCAGGGGTAGAGCCGTGAGAGATCACAGCTTGCCCCATGCCCCTGAGAATCCGGCCGCCGGGACGGGACCGGTCCCCGGCGGGGCGGACGGGACGGCCGCACCGGGACAGGTCGCCGGGGAAGGCCGGACGCGTCCTCGGCGGAGGCGGACAGAGCCAGGCCGGGAGTGCCGGAACCGGGTCCCGGCGGGGCGGGGCGCGGCGCCGCAGAGGGCCGGGACACATCCCCGGCACAGGAAGGCCGGCCGCCCCGGGAAAGGTCGGGACAAGTCCCCGGCACGCGCATCCCACGCCACCTGGTGAGGAAGGTCAGGGCGGGTCCCCGGCAGCCGGGGGAGCCGAGGCCGCCCCGCGCCCGCCGGTCAGAGGGACGCCGGTTCCGGCAGGCCCACCGGCCAGGTGTGCACCGGCTCCCCGAGCCATGTCAGCGCGCAGTACCGGCGGGTCGTCGCGGCCAGCGCCTCGTCGCGGTCCAGGCCGCTCTCCAGGGCCCGGTGGAAGGTCGCGACCTGCCAGGACGCCCCGTTGGCCCGGCGTCGGCAGCGCTCCTCGATGATCCCGAGATAGAAGTCGCGGTCGGCGGGCTCGATGCCCCAGGCGTCCAGTCCGGCGGCGGCCAGCGGCAGCAGTTCGTCACGGACCAGGGCGACGGCGTCGACCTCGGTGAGGGAGCCGTACCGGCCGCGCCGGGGCCAGCGGAAGCGGGCCTCGATGCCATGGCGGCAGGCGGCGTCGAAGTTGTCCGCCGCCGCCTCGAACGGCAGCCGGGTCCACACCGGCCGGGACTCGTCGGCGAGGGCGCGGACCAGGCCGTAGTAGAAGGCCGCGTTGGCGAGGACGTCGGCGACGGTCGGTCCGGCGGGCAGTACCCGGTTCTCCACCCGCAGATGCGGGGCGCCGTCGGCGACGCCGTACACGGGCCGGTTCCAGCGGTAGACCGTGCCGTTGTGCAGGACGAGTTCGGCGAGCGTGGGGACCCCGCCGGCGTCGAGCACCGCGAGGGGCTCCTCGTCGTCGCAGATGGGCAGCAGGGCGGGGAAGTAGCGCAGGTTCTCCTCGAAGAGGTCGAACGCCGAGGTCACCCAGCGTTCGCCGAACCAGGTGCGCGGTCGGACGCCCTGGGCCTGGAGCTCCGGCGGCCGGGTGTCGGTGGACTGCTGGAACAGCGGGGGCCGGGACTCCCGCCACAGCTCCCGCCCGAACAGGAACGGCGAGTTGGCGCCCACGGCGATCTGCGCGGCGGAGGCGACCTGCGCCGCGTTCCACACATCGGCGAACCGGTCCGGGGTGACCTGGAGATGGAGCTGTACGGAGGTGCAGGCGGCCTCGGGCGCGATGGACCGGGAGGTGCACACCAGATGCTCCACCCCGTCGATGTCCAGGGTGAAGTCCTCGCCGCGCGCGGCCACGATCTGATCGTTGAGCAGGGTGTAGCGGTCCACCTCGGAGAGATTGGACGAGACCAGATCGTCCCGGTCCAGGGTCGGCAGAATGCCGATCATCACGATTCCGGCGTCGACCTCGACCGCTTTGCGGTGGGCGTACGCGAGAGAGGTGCGGACTTCCTCGGCGAGCCGGTCGAATACCCGGCCGCTCAATCGGTGGGGGGCAATGTTGACTTCCAGATTGAACATGGCGAGTTCTGTCTGGAAATCCCGGCTCGCGATCCGTTCCAGGACCTGCCCGTTCAGCATTCTCGGCAGGCCGTCGGCACCGACCAGATTCAATTCGATCTCCAGACCCATGAGGTTCTTGGGCCGGTCGAACCGTTCCTCGGCGAGCAGCCGTTCCAGGCCGGTCAGACAGCGCCGGAGCTTGTCCCGGTAGCTGTGCCGATCGGACAGGTCCGTACCGCCTGCCACGACCTTCTCCCCCATCGAAGCGTCCCTCCTCGGATGGGTCGGGCCCGGACCCCGGCCCGCCCGGTGGGCGGACCGGGTACGGGCCCGGGTGGATGTCAGCATGGATGATGCCCAGCCCGGACGATCCATAACGCCCCCCGCCGGTCCCCGCGCCCGCTAATCTGGTCCCTGGCGGGCACTTTCGTCCGGCGGCACATTCCACTGGCATACGGCATATACGGATTCCGGCCTCCGAGTTACTCGTGAAAAACGCCGACGACAATTGGCCCACCGCACCTTGGTGGCCCTCCGAGGTCAGCGCCGTACAGCCACTCGGAAATCGGGATGTTTCACCCTGAATCCACGGCCGAAAGCGGCCTTGTCCGGGTGCCCGGGAACGGCTAGCGGAAACACCACTCGAACGGCTGGCGTATAAACTCCGCGAACAAGGCAGAAGGCTGGCGCCGACTTCCGGGGATTTCCGCCGTCACGTTCCCGCGCACGGGAACTCTCCCGTCGCTCGTCCCCGGACACCTCCGGCCCCGCCCCCTCCCTTGCCTCGTGAGCAGACAGTGTCGTCCGCCCCCGCCCTCACGCACCCCCTGCCTGTCGATTGAGAGGCGACCCACCATGCCGCTGCATGTCCCGCCGGCTCCCGCACCCGCTCTTCGGACCGTTCTCACGGCCCTCGGCTCGCCCACGGCGGTCCGCGAGGCCCGAACGCCCTCGCTGCGCGCCGCCGACGGACCCGTCACCCCCGAACTCCCGCTGCCCGTCCATGTCCTGGACCCGGTGACGGCGGAGGGAGTCACCGCCACCCGGCTGGCGGGCTGGCGCTTCCTGATCCACAGCGGCGGCCGGACCGTGGCCGCCGCGGAGACCCGGCTGACCCCCGACGGCTGGACCTTCTCGCACTTCTTCGAGGGCCCCTACCTGGCCTCCACGGAACTCGCCCTGCGCCAGGCGGAGGCGCTGCCCACCGCGTACCAGCCACGGCTGCTCTCCGTGCCCAGCCTCTACATGCTGACCCTGTGGCTGCACGGCGACCCCGCGGCGGACGCGGCGGCGGGCCATCCCGGACCCGCCGACCTCCTGGTCCCGCTGGCCCCGGCGCCGCCCGGCATCCCGGCCCACCGCCCGCACCAGGTCGCCGAACTGCTCCCGGTCCTGACCCACCGGGCGACACCGGTACCGATGCTGGGCTCCCCCGCCTGAGACCTCCCCGCCCTGCATCCCTCCCCGTACCCCGCCGCCGGATCATCGGCCGCGGGGTACGGCGCTCTCCGGCGGCCTCCGTCGCCCCCTCGACGCTCACCGGCACTCCCCGGCGCTCTCCGGTGACCTGTGCCGCTCATACGAGCCGTTCCGGCACTGAACCCGACCGGACTAGCCCCATCCGGCCAGCGCGAACCACCCAAAAGGGCAGTGCAGTTGAAATGAACCGTCCGGCCGGGTGATGCGTCATCAACCTGTGAGAAGCGGTGCTGCGAAATCCCTGCGGATCGACGCCCAGGGGGCAACACTGGTTTCGGACCGACTAATCACACGGGGGGCGGCCATGAACGACACGTCAAGCCGCGGAACAGATACGCGGGCCACTACTGATACCACCCACACCACCCACATCACGACAGAGCGAAAGATCCCTCCTATGTGCCAGCACACGCCTTCGTGCCCCACAGCAGACTCCGCCGACCGGGACTCCGCCCGTCTCATGGCGCACCACCCGGAACAGGGCTGGAGCCTCCTGTGCAATGGAGTGTTGCTCTTCGAGGACACCGGCGAACTGCTGCCGGACGGCCAGATCATCGCCCCGCACCGCCCTCTGGTGGTCACGGCGGCCTGATCCGGACCGGGCGGCCGGACGAACACTCCGCCCGAGGACAACTGGGGCCGGACCGCGGACATACCGCGAACCGGCCCCGACGCGTATCCAGGGCCCGTCACACCGGGTAGCCGACCGTGTCGGCGGTGGCGTCAAGGACGCGCAAGAATCCGCCGGGACCGCGCCAAGAAGGCGCTACCGAAGCCCTGCTCGGCCCCGCGCCGGGGTGAGATGGAACCGGCCCCGCCCGGGGCCCGGCCGAGGGCGCGAGGCCCTCGCCGTGGGCGACGAACGGTGGAGCGATGTCCGGTCCCGGCAGCACGGATGCCCCCAGGGTCGTGGTGGGGGTCAGCGGCTCCCTCGGCAGTCTCACCGCGCTGTGCCGGGCCGCCGACGAGGCCCGCCGCCGGGGCGCGGAGCTGTGGCCGGTGCTGGCCTGGGAGCCGCCCGGCGGTGAACTGGGCGTCCGCCGCAACCCCGCCCCCTGTGTGCTGCTCGACGAGTGGCGGCGCCTGGCCGGGCAGAAGCTGCTGGGCGCGCTCGGCGACGCCTTCGGCTCCGGCGGCCCCGGCGTCCCGATGCGGGCCACGGTCGCCCGGGGCACTCCCGGCCCCGCCCTCGTCCGGGCCGCGGACCGGGAGAGCGATGTGCTGGTGGTGGGCGCCGGGCGGCGCAGCGCCCTGCACCGCGTCTTCTCCCGCTCGGTGGGCCGCTACTGCCTGACGCACGCCGACTGCCCGGTCCTCGCGATCCCGCCGTCCCCTCTGGAGGCGGAGCTGACGGCCGTCCACCGCCGCAACACCTGGCGGCTGCGCCTGGACGCGGGCCGCTTCACCGAGCCCGCCCCGGACGAGCCCCACCACACCTGACGCCGCCGACAGCACCTGACGGCTCCGACGGCACCTGACGACTCCGACGGCACCGGACGACTCCGACGGCACCTGACGACCCCCACCGAGCCGTACGGGGGACCCGCGCGTCGACTCCCGCCGTACCCGCCCCCAGCCTCCCGGCCACCCCCCTGCACCACACCCGCCGTACCCACACCGCTCCCGCCGCCCCGGGCTACGGGAGCGCCGCCGCCCGTGTCTCCGGTTCCCCCGGCTCCCCCGGTTCCGCCGGGCCGGTCGCTTCGGCGTCCCGGGCCGGACGGTCTCCGTCCGCCGCGCCGCGCGGCCGGCGCCCCGGTGCCCGGCGCAGGCTGAGCACCATCGTGAGCCCGCCGCCCGGGGTGTCCTCCGCCGTGAGCGTGCCGCCCATCGCGTCGGCGAATCCGCGGGCCACCGCGAGACCGAGGCCGACCCCGGCCCCGCGCGGGGCGTCGCCATGGCGCTGGAACGGCTCGAAGATCCGCTCCTTCGCCTCGTCCGGCACACCCGGCCCCCGGTCCACGACCCGGACCTCCACCCGCTCCCCCAGCACGCTCGCCGACACCAGCACGGCATCGCGGTTGCTGTACTTCACCGCGTTCTCGACCACGTTGGCCACCACCCGCTCCAGCAGCCCCTTGTCGACGACGACCATCGGCAGGCTCTCCGGGATGTCCAGGTCGACGCTGTCCTCGGGCACCCCGCCGAGCGCCATCGGCACCACCTCGTCGAGGTCGATCTCCCGCACGATCGGGGTCACCGTGCCGGTCTGGAGCCGGGACATGTCGAGCAGATTGCCGACCAGGTGGTCCAGCCGGTCGGCGCCCTCCTCGATGGCCTCCAGCAGTTCCGCCTGGTCCCGCTCCGACCAGGCCACGTCCTCCGCGCGCAGCGAGGTGACGGCCGCCTTGATCCCGGCGAGCGGGGTACGCAGATCGTGGCTGACGGCGGCCAGCAGCGCGGTGCGGATGCGGTTGCCCTCGGCCAGGGTCCGCGCCCGGTCGGCCTCCTCGCGCAGCCGCCGCCGGTCCAGGACCACGGCGGACTGGGCGGCGAACGCGGCGAGCACCCGGCGGTCCTCGGCGGGCAGCACCCGCCCGGAGAGCGCGAGCGCCATGTGGTCGCCGATCGGGACGTCCACGTCGGCGTCCTCGGGGCTTCGGCACGGGTGCGGGCCGACACTGCCCGCGCAGGTCCAGGGCGCGGTCTCGCCGTCCCGCTCCAGCAGGGCCACGGACTCCATCGCGAAGGTCTCCCGGACCCGTTCCAGCAGCGCCTCCAGGCTGGTCTCGCCGCGCAGCACGTCCCCGGCGAGGAAGGAGAGTATCTCCGACTCGGCCCGCAGCCGGGCCGCCTGATGGGTGCGCCGGGCCGCGAGGTCGACCACCGACGCCACCGACACGGCGACCCCGACGAAGATCGCGATGGCCACGATGTTCTGCGGGTCGGAGATGGTGAGGGTGTGCACGGGCGGGGTGAAGAACCAGTTCAGCAGCAGCGACCCGGCCACCGCCGAGGCCAGCGCGGGGACCAGGCCGCCGAGCAGCGCCGCCGCCACCGTGCAGGTGAGGAAGAGCAGCATGTCGTTGGCGAGGCCGACGTCCGGGGCGAGTCCGGCGAGCAGCGCGGTCAGCAGCATCGGGCCGAGCACCCCGACGAGCCAGCCCCAGACGAGCCGGGCCCGGCCGAGCCGGGCGCCCCGGGCGACGGGCAGTCCGCGCCCCTTGCCGGCCTCGCCGTGGGTGATCAGATGGACGTCGAGGTCGGGTCCCGACTCACGGGCGACGGTGGTGCCGACGCCGGGGCCGAAGGCGTACTGCCAGGTCTTGCGGCGGGAGACGCCCAGCACGATCTGGGTGGCGTTGACGCCCCGCGCGAAGTCGAGGAGGGCGGCCGGGACGTCGTCGCCGATCACATGGTGGAAGGTGCCGCCGAGGTCCTCCGCCAGGGTGCGCTGTTGGGCGAGTTCCTTCGGGGAGGCGGAGGAGAGGCCGTCGCTGCGGGAGATGTAGACGGCGAGGACCTCGCCCCCGGCGCCCTTCTCGGCCAGCCGGGCGGCCCGCCGGATCAGCGTGCGCCCCTCCGGACCGCCGGTCAGACCGACGACGATCCGCTCCCGGGAGCCCCAGATCGCGGAGACCTGGTGGGCGCTGCGGTACTCGGTGAGGTACTCGTCCACCCGGTCGGCGACCCAGAGCAGGGCCAGCTCGCGCAGGGCGGTCAGATTGCCCGGCCGGAAGTAGTTGGAGAGGGCGGCGTCGACCTTGTCCGGCTGGTAGATGTTCCCGTGCGCCATGCGGCGGCGCAGTGCCTCCGGTGACATGTCGACCAGCTCGATCTGGTCGGCCCGGCGCACCACCTCGTCCGGCACGGTCTCCTGCTGCCGTACCCCGGTGATCGACTCCACGACATCGCCCAGCGACTCCAGGTGCTGGATGTTGACGGTGGAGATCACGTCGATCCCGGCGGCGAGGAGTTCCTCCACGTCCTGGTGGCGCTTGGCGTTGCGGGAGCCCGGGATGTTGGTGTGGGGCAGCTCGTCCACCAGGGCGACCCTGGGGTGGCGGGCGAGGACCGCGTCCACGTCCATCTCGGTGAATGTGGAGCCCCGGTACTCCAGTTCCTTGCGCGGGATCTGCTCCAGACCGTGCAGCATCACCTCCGTACGGGGCCGCTCGTGGTGTTCCACGAAGGCGACCACGCAGTCGGTGCCCCGTTCGACGCGCCGATGGGCCTCCGACAGCATCGCGTACGTCTTGCCGACGCCGGGGGCGGCGCCGAGGTAGATCCGCAGCTTGCCGCGTGCCATGTTCATCCTTCGAAGCGGTAACCCATGCCGGGTTCGGTGATGAGATAGCGGGGATGGGACGGGTCGCTCTCCAGTTTGCGCCGCAACTGGGCCATGTAGACCCGCAGATAGTTGCTCTTGTTGCGCTGGGACATCCCCCACACCTCCTGGAGCAGGAACCGCTGGCTGACCAGCCGCCCGGGACGGGTCACCAGCAGCTCCAGCAGATGCCATTCGGTCGGGGTGAGCCGGATGTCCCGCCCGTCGCGCACCGCGCGCTTGGCGAGCAGGTCGAGGGTGAAGTCGGGGGTGGTGACCAGGGTGGCGCCGGGCGCGGGCACGGTGTCGTCGGTGCGGCGCACGGCCGCCCGCAGCCGGGCCATCAGCTCGTCCATGCTGAACGGCTTGGTGACGTAGTCGTCCGCCCCGGCGTCCAGGGCGGCCACCTTCTCGTCGGACGCCTGCCGGGCCGACAGCACCAGGATCGGCACCCGGCTCCAGCCGCGCAGCGCCCGGATCACCTCGACGCCGTCCATGTCGGGCAGGCCCAGGTCCAGCATCACCACATCGGGCTGGCGGGCCGCCGCCAGTCGCAGCGCGGTCGCGCCGTCGGAGGCGGAGTCCACCCCGTACTGCCGCGCCTGCATATTGATCACGAGCGCCCGGACGAGCTGCGGGTCGTCCTCGACCACCAGCACGCGAGTCATCGGCGTATGCCTTTCGTGTCGTACGGGAGGAGGTTCGCGCCGTACGGCGGTGCGGTGTGCCGTACGGGGGGAGCGCGCCCCGTCGGAGAGGAGACGGGTGCGGGCGTGCCGCGGGCACGGCGGCGGGAGCCGGCGCGGTCCGGGGGTGTTCCCGGGGCGCCGGCTCCCGTGCCGGTCGGTCGGCGGCACCGCGCGGGTCCCGTTCAGCCGCCCGCGACGAGGTCCCGGAGCGCGATGTTCAGTTCGAGGACGTTGACCCGCGGCTCGCCGATGAAGCCGAGGGTGCGGCCCTCGGTGTGCGTGTCGACCAGTCGCTGCACCTCGGCCACCGGCAGGCCGTTCTTCTCGGCGACCCGGTGGACCTGGAGGTCGGCGTACGCCGGGGAGATGTCCGGGTCGAGGCCGGAGCCGGAGGAGGTGACCGCGTCCGGGGGCACCTGGGACGGCTGGACCGTGTGGCCGGGCACCGAGTTGTCCTTGACGACGGCGGCCTTGGCGTCGGTCACCCACTGGATCAGCTCGGGGTTGTCGCCGGAGCGGTTGGTCGCGCCGGACAGGATCAGCTTGTACTGGGTGTTGACGCTGTTGCTGCCGAGCCCGTTCTGCGGGCGGCCCTGGAACCACTTGAGGTCGGGCTCCGGGGTCTCCTGGCCCTCCTTCAGCGGCAGGTTGTACGCCTGGCCGATGAGCGAGGAGCCGACGACCTTCCCGTCCGCGGTGACCTCAGAGCCGTTGGCCGAGTTACTGAACAGGCCCTGGGCGAAGCCGGTGACGACGAGCGGGTAGACGACACCGGTGACCAGGGTCAGCACCAGCAGGGCGCGCAGGCCGGCCCCGAGCAGCCGGGCGGTGTTCGATACGGAGTTGTTCATGGCGGTCAGCCGATCCCGGGGATGAGGGAGATGAGCAGGTCGATGAGCTTGATGCCGACGAAGGGCGCGATCAGCCCGCCGAGGCCGTAGATCCCGAGGTTGCGGCGGAGCATCTTGTCGGCGCTGACCGGCCGGTACTGCACGCCCCGCAGGGACAGCGGCACCAGGGCGATGATGATCAGCGCGTTGAAGACGACCGCCGACAGGATCGCGGAGTCCGGCGAGGACAGCTGCATGATGTTGAGCTTGTCGAGGCCGGGGTAGACGGCCGCGAACAGCGCCGGGATGATCGCGAAGTACTTGGCGACGTCGTTGGCGATGGAGAAGGTGGTCAGCGCGCCCCGGGTGATCAGGAGCTGTTTGCCGATCTCCACGATCTCGATGAGCTTGGTCGGGTTGGAGTCGAGGTCGACCATGTTGCCGGCCTCCTTGGCGGCCGACGTCCCGGTGTTCATGGCGACACCGACGTCCGCCTGGGCCAGCGCCGGGGCGTCATTGGTGCCGTCGCCGGTCATCGCGACCAGCTTGCCGCCCGCCTGCTCCCGCTTGATGAGGGCCATCTTGTCCTCGGGGGTGGCCTCGGCGAGGAAGTCGTCGACACCGGCCTCCTGGGCGATGGCCTTGGCGGTGAGCGGGTTGTCGCCGGTGATCATGACGGTCTTGATGCCCATCCGGCGCAGTTCCTCGAACCGCTCGCGCATCCCCTCCTTGACCACGTCCTTGAGGTGGATCACCCCGAGGACCCGGGCGCCCGCGGAGTCCTCCACGGCGACCAGCAGCGGGGTGCCGCCCGCCTCGGAGATCTCGCCCGTGATCCGGTCGGCGTCGTCGGCGATCTCCCCGCCGCGCTCCCGCACCCAGGCGATCACCGAACCGGACGCGCCCTTGCGGACCTTGCGGCCGTCGACGTCGACCCCGGACATCCGGGTCTGGGCGGTGAAGGCGATCCACTCGGCCTGGGCCAGCTCGCCCTGGTGGCGCTCGCGCAGCCCGTAGCTCTCCTTGGCGAGGACGACGATCGAGCGGCCCTCGGGGGTCTCGTCGGCCAGCGAGGAGAGCTGGGCGGCGTCCGCGAGTTCCGGCGCGGTGGTGCCGCGCACGGGCACGAACTCGGCGGCCTGGCGGTTGCCGAGGGTGATGGTGCCGGTCTTGTCGAGCAGCAGGGTGGAGACGTCACCGGCGGCCTCGACCGCGCGGCCGGACATGGCGAGGACATTGCGCTGCACCAGCCGGTCCATGCCCGCGATGCCGATCGCGGAGAGCAGGGCGCCGATGGTGGTCGGGATGAGACAGACCAGCAGGGCGACCAGGACGACCATCGACAGATCGGTGCCCGCGTAGTCGGCGAGCGGCGGCAGCGTGGCGACGGCCAGCAGGAAGACGATGGTCAGCGAGGCGAGCAGGATGTTCAGCGCGATCTCGTTGGGGGTCTTCTGCCGGGCGGCGCCCTCCACCAGGTTGATCATCCGGTCGATGAAGGTCTCACCGGGCCGGGTGGTGATCTTGATGACGATCCGGTCGGAGAGCACCTTGGTGCCGCCGGTGACCGCGCTGCGGTCGCCGCCGGACTCCCGGATGACGGGGGCGGACTCACCGGTGATGGCGGACTCGTCGACCGAGGCGACCCCCTCGACGACATCGCCGTCGCCGGGGATGACGTCCCCCGCCTCACACACCACGAGGTCGCCGATGCGCAGTTCGGTGCCGGGGACCTGCTCCTCGCGCATACCGGTGAGACGGCGGGCGACGGTGTCGGTCTTGGCCTTGCGCAGGGTGTCGGCCTGCGCCTTGCCGCGGCCCTCGGCGACCGCCTCGGCCAGATTGGCGAAGATCACGGTGAGCCAGAGCCAGGCGCTGATGGCCCAGCCGAACCAGTCGCCGGGGTCGGTGAAGGAGAACACGGTGGTGAGGATCGAGCCGACCCACACCACGAACATCACCGGGGACTTGACCATCACCCGGGGGTCGAGCTTGCGCAGGGCGTCCGGCAGCGACTTGAGGAGCTGGCGGGGGTCGAAGAGGCCCGCGCCGACACGGCCGTCGGCGGGCTTGCGCCCGGTGGGCACATCGCTGTGCGGGGCCCGGGTCGGGGTGGCTGTGGACATCGAGGCCCCTTGCTGGTCCTGCGTGGACGTCTCGGGCTGCCCCGCGGGCTGCGGGCGCTGCGGTGGGCGGGAGTTCTGTATGGCCATCACGCCAGCCCCTCGGCCAGCGGGCCCAGCGCGAGCGCCGGGAAGTAGGTCAGACCGGTGACGATGATGATCGTGCCGACCAGCAGCCCGGAGTACATCGGCTTGTCGGTGCGCAGGGTGCCCGCGGTCTCCGGGACGGGTTTCTGCTCGGCCAGCGATCCGGCCAGCGCCAGCACGAACACCATCGGCAGGAACCGGCCGAGGAGCATGGCGACGCCGAGGGTGCTGTTGAACCACTGGGTGTCCGCGTTGAGCCCGGCGAAGGCCGAACCGTTGTTGTTGGACGCGGAGGTATAGGCGTAGAGGATCTCGGAGAAGCCGTGGGCGCCCGAGTTGGTCATCGAGTTGCCCGGGGTGGGCAGGGCCATCGCGAACGCGGTGAAGATCAGCACCAGCGCCGGGGTGATGAGGATGTAGCAGGCGGCGAGCTTGATCTCGCGGGGGCCGATCTTCTTGCCCAGGTACTCGGGGGTGCGGCCGACCATCAGCCCGGCGATGAACACGGCGATGATCGCCATGATGAGCATGCCGTAGAGGCCGGAGCCGACACCGCCGGGCGCGATCTCGCCGAGCATCATGCCCAGCATGGCGATCCCGCCGCCGAGTCCGGTGAAGGAGGACAGGAAGGAGTCGACCGCGCCGGTGGAGGTGAGGGTGGTGGAGACGCCGAAGAGGGCCGAACTGCCGACGCCGAAGCGGACCTCCTTGCCCTCGTAGGCGCCGCCCGCGATCTGGAAGGCGGTGCCGCTGTGGGCGAACTCGGTCCACATCATCAGGGCGACGAAGCCGACCCAGATGGTCGCCATGGTGGCGAGGATCGCGTAGCCCTGCTTGACCGAGCCGACCATCACGCCGAAGGCGCGGGTCATGGCGAACGGGATGACCAGGATCAGGAAGATCTCGAACAGGTTGGTGAACGGGGTCGGGTTCTCGAAGGGGTGGGCGCTGTTGGCGTTGAAGTAGCCGCCGCCGTTGGTGCCCAGTTCCTTGATGGCCTCCTGGGAGGCGACCGCGCCGCCGTTCCACTGCTGGGAGCCGCCCATGAACTGGCCGACCTCGTGGATGCCGGAGAAGTTCTGGAGGGCCCCGCAGGCGACCAGCACGAGCGCCCCGAGGAACGCCAGCGGCAGCAGGATGCGGACGGTGCCGCGGACCAGGTCGGCCCAGAAGTTGCCCAGCTCACCGGTGCGGGAGCGGGCGAAGCCGCGCACCAGGGCGACGGCGACGGCCATGCCGACGGCGGCGGAGACGAAGTTCTGCACCGCGAGACCGCCGGTCTGCACGAGCGGACCCATGGCCTGCTCGCCGTAGTACGACTGCCAGTTGGTGTTGGTGACGAAGGACACGGCGGTGTTGAACGCCTGGTCCGGGTCGATGGAGACGAAGCCCAGCGAGCCGGGCAGCACGCCCTGGAGCCGCTGGAGCAGATACAGGAACAGCACACCCATGGCCGAGAAGGCGAGGACCCCGCGCAGATAGGCGGGCCAGCGCATGGCGGCCTCGGGGTTGGCGCCGATGCCCTTGTAGATCCACTTCTCCACCCGCAGATGCCGGTCGGAGGAGTAGACCCGGGCGATGTGGTTGCCGAGCGGTACATAGACCACCGCGAGCGCGCCGATCAGCGCGAGCAGCTGAAGGACGCCGGCGAGTACGGGACGCATGTGCGGCTCAGAACCTCTCCGGGAAGATCAGCGCGAGGACGAGATAGCCCAGCAGGGCGACGGCCACGATCAGGCCGACGATGTTCTCGGCGGTCACAGCTTCGTCACCCCCTTGGCGACGAGAGCCACCAGCGCGAAGAGCGCGAGCGTGGCGACGACGAAGGCCACATCGGCCATCGTGAGCTCCTGGAGTCGAAGTTCGAACGAGACAAGGACGGTTTGAGGAAACAGCCTGTTTGGCCGGTTCCGACCGCCGTTGACGTGTCCCATACGGGGCGCTGCACCCCTTTGACGGGACTCTTACGGCGGATCGGTGCGGGCCCCGGCCGGACCCGGCGTACCGACGGGGCACCCAGGTGCCACCGGCGTGCCGCCGGCGTGCTGCCGACGTGCTGCCGACGTGCTGCCGACGGCGTACGGACGCCATGCCGACGGCTCCGCCACGGAAGCCGTCGTCACGGAGTGTCATACGACGATCACGGTACTCAAGCGGGCGTCAGGTCAGCCGGAACCGCAACCGGCAGATCACCGCGTCGGTGTCGCGGCGCACCGCGTGGGCGACGACCGCGCCCCGCTGGTTCTGGAGCAGCCGCTGCCAGCGCCGTTCCGGCTCGACCTCGGGGATCAGCACGGTGACCCGGGTCCCGGGCGCCGCGGCCAGCGACCGGACGTAGGCGGCGATGGGCCGCCCCAGGGCACGCCGCTCGCTGTGCAACCGGACCAGGGGCACGCCGGGGTCCCAGTCGGCCCAGGCGCGCTCCAGCGCGTACCGCTCGGCCCGGTCCTCCGCGTCCGGATGGCAGACGGTCACCGCGCGGACCTCGTCGCCCAGCGAGCGGGCCGCGGTGAGCGCCTCGGAGGCCAGCCGGGACAGCGAGGACACCGGCACGACCACGATCGACCGGTCCCGGTGCGGCGGCTCGGGCACCAGACCGAGCCCGAGCCGCTCGCCCATCCGGGTGTACGCCCGGTGCACCGCCCGGAAGGCGAGCACCAGCAGCGGCAGCGCGACGACGACGAGCCAGGCGCCCTCGTCGAACTTGGTGGCGGTGACGACGATCGCGGACAGCCCGGTGAGCGTGCCGCCGAACCCGTTCAGCAGGGCCTTGCCCCGCCAGCGCGGGCCGCGCTCCAGCCGCCAGTGCCGGACCATGCCGATCTGGGCGAGGGTGAAGCCGATGAAGACACCGATGGCGAACAGCGGCACCAGGGTGTTGGTGTCGCCGCCCGAGAAGACCAGCAGGGCGGCGGAGACCAGCCCCAGCGCCAGCACCCCGTGCCGGTGCACCTGCCGGTCGGCCTTGAGGGCGAAGACATGCGGCAGGTAGTTGTCCCGGGCCAGCAGCTTCAGCAGCACGGGCAGCCCGCCGAAGGAGGTGTTGGCGGACAGCGCCAGCAGCACCATCGTGGCGAACTGGACGACGTAGAAGGCCGCGTTGTGGCCGAGGGAGGCTTCCGCGAGCTGGGCGAGGACGGTGACGCCCTCGACCGGCTGGAGGTGGAAGCGCGAGATCAGCACGGACAGCCCGATCAGCATCACGCCCAGCACCGCGCCGAGCGCGACCTCCGCGTGCTGCGCCCGCTTGGCCCGGGGCGTCCGGAAGGAGGGCACGGCGTTGGCGATGGCCTCGACCCCGGTGAGCGCGGAACAGCCGGAGGCGAATGCCTTCAGCAGCAGCAGCGCGCCGACCGTGGTGGCGTTGTCGGCCAGCACGGAGGCATGTCCGGCGGCGGCCTCGGTGCTGACCGGGGCCGACCGGAACAGCCCGACCCCGATCAGCACGAGGATCGACCCGACGAAGACGACGGTGGGCACGATGAACGCCCGCGCCGAGTCCACGATCCCGCGCAGATTCACGCCGGTGACCAGCACCAGCACGGCCAGGCACAGCCACAGCCGGTCGGCGTACAGGGCGGGGAAGGCGGAGGTCAGCGCGGCCACTCCGGCGGTGACGGCGACGGCCACGTTGAGCACGTAGTCGAGGACCAGCGACCCGGCGGCCACCAGGCTGGTCCGGGTCCCCAGATGCCGCTTGGCCACCGCGTAGGAGCCACCGCCGTCCGGGAAGGCCGCGATCACCTGCCGGTACGAGGCGACCAGCACCGCCAGCAGACCGGCGATGGCCAACGTCACGGGCAGGGTGAACCCGAGGCCGTGCGCCCCGGCGGCGGCCAGCACCAGCACGATCGCCTCGGGCCCGTACGCCACCGACGCCATCGCGTCCAGCGACAGCGCGGCGAGACCCGTGACGGCGGTGAGCCGGTGCCGCTCACCGGTATCGGGCGGTTCCTCCCCGGCGGGGGCGGCGTCCGGTGCGGTGGTCGGTGCGGACATGGGGTGGGTGCTCCTTCGTACGGTGCTGCGGCGCCGCGTCCCGCGGTGGCGGGGGAGGCGCTCGGGGTCGACTCAGCGTGGGGGCGGTTCCGGCCACCGCCGAGGGGCCCTTGCGTGTTCTTCGCGCGCGAGGGCGGGACCCTGACGGGGTTTTGACGGGGCGGGGCGGGAGGGGGTCCCGTAGAGCGTCGGCCCGGCGTCCGGGCGCGGTACGGATTCCGGTACGGCGGCGACCCGGCGCGTCCGAGCGCCGTGCGCATCCCGGTAGGCCCCGCGTCCGAGCCCGGCACGGACACCGATACGGCGTCGGCCCCGCGTCCGAGCCCGGTACGGACACCGGTACGGCGTCGACCCGGCGACCGAGCCCGCTACAGACACCGGTACGGCGTCGGCGCCGCGTCAAGAAGCGGTCAGGGACCGTCAGAGTGCCGTCAAGCCGCCCGGCGCCCCGCCCCACCGTCCCTAACGTCGGGCATATGGGACACCGAGGCGACCCGCGTCGCGCACGGTCCGGCATCCCCGCACGCCCCACCGGACCCGTGGTGTACGACCGCTGCTGGCGCCGCCGGCTGCGCGGTGCCCGGCGCTGCGCCGCCGCCCTGCTCGCCCTGCTGCTCACGGTCGACGCACTGGCGGGCACGCTGGACGCCGGGCGGGCGCTGCTGTGGACCGGGCTCGCGGTGCTGCTGTTCGTGGTGCTGCTCCCGGCCCGGGTCTCGGCGGGCGACGGCTGGCTCGCCGCCCGCTCCCTGAGCGGCGGTCACCGGGTCCGGACCGATCTGCTGGTGTCGGTGCGCTGCGGGGACGGGGTGTCCCGGCGGCTGGTCCTGCGCGACACGCTCGGCAACCGGGTCGAGATCGACCCGCGCGTCCTGGCCGCGGACCCGGCGCTGTGGCACCAGGTCGACACGGGGGCCCGCCGGGCGCTGGCCGCGGGGACGCTCCGCTCGGGGGCGGTGGTGCTGCGGCGGCTGTCGGCGGGGATCGACGCGGAGACGGCGCGGGGGGTGTTCAAGGTGTCGGACCTGGACTGAGCCGCCCTGTCACTCCCCGGCCGATCCCCTACCCCTCGCCCTCGCCCATTCCCACTCCCACTCCCTCCCCCGCTCCCGCTCCCGCCAGCGGCAGCGGCAGCGACACCACCATCGTCAGCCCGCCCCCAGGCGTGTCCTCCGGCGTCACCGTGCCGCTCATCGCCTCGGTGAGCCCGCGTGCGAGGGCCAGCCCCAGTCCGAGCCCGGTCGAGTTGTCGGTGTCGCCGAACCGCTGGAACGGCTCGAACAGCCGCTCCCGCCCGGCCACCGGCAGCCCCGGCCCCCGGTCCACCACCCGTACCTCCACCCGTCCCGCGAGCACACTGGCCGTCACCAGCACCGTGCCGCCCGCCGGAGTGTGCCGGACGGCGTTGGCGGCGAGGTTGGCGAGGACCCGCTCCAGCAGCGGCGGATCGACCAGCACCTGCGGCACCCGCTCCACGTCCCGCACCTCGACGGACGGGGTGTCGGCGAGGGCGGCCGGCAGCACCTCCTCCAGCGCGGTCGGCCGCAGATTCAGCGTCAGCACGCCCGCCTCCAGACGGCTGAGGTCGAGCAGGTTCTCCACCAGCCGGCTCAGCTTGGCCATGGACTCGTCGGCGGTGGCGAGGAGTTCGTCGCGGTCCTCCTCGCTCCACCGCACCTCCCGGCTGCGCAGCGAGGTGACCGCCGCCCAGCCCGCCGCGAGCGGGGTCCGCAGATCGTGTCCGACGGCCCGCAGCAGCGCCGTACGCATCCGGTCCGCCGCCCGTACCGGCTCCACCTCGGCCGCGGCCTGGGCCAGCCGTGCCCGCTCCACCGCCGATCCGACATGCGCGGCGAACGCCGCCAGCACCCGCCGGTCCGACGACGACCGGGACCCGCCGCGCAGCACCAGGAAGCCCCCGGGCCCGGCCGGTACGACGGTCGCGTCCAAGGCGTCCGCCGGGTCCTCGACCAGCTCCACCGAGTCGGCGCCGAAGGTCTCCCGGGTCCGTTCCAGCAGCGCCGGCAGCGTCTGCCCGCCCCGGACGATGCTCCCGGCCAGCGACGACAGGGTCTCCGCCTCGGCGGTCGCCCGCGCGGCCCTGCGGGACAGCCGCAGCGAACGGTCGACGACCGCCGCCACGACCGCCGCGACCAGCGCGAACACCCCGAGCGCGATCAGCGCGTCGGTGTCGCCGAGGGTGAAGTGCCCCACGGGCGGGATGAACCAGTAGTTGAGCAGCAGCGACGCGGTGACGGACGCGATCACCGCGGAGACCACGCCCCCTATGCAGGCCACGCCCACCACCGCGAGCAGGAACAGCAGCGCCTCGCTGGTCAGATCGAGCGTGCCGCGCAGCTGCGTCAGGACCAGCGTCAGCAGCACCGGCAGCACCAGTCCGGCGACCGGCCCGGCGATGGTCCGGGCCCGGGAGAGCGTACGGCGCCGGGACGGCAACGGGGTGCCGCGCCCGGCCCGCTCATGGGTGACCTGGTGGACATCGATCTCCCCGGACAGCGCGACCACCCGCTCCCCGGTGCCGAGCCCGGTGAGGAACCGCTCCCAGCGACCCCGGCGGCTGGACCCGAGGACCAGCTGCGTGGCGTTCTCCGCCCGCGCGAACTCCACCAGCGACGCCGCCACGTCCTGCCCCACCACCGAGTGGTAGCTGCCGCCGAGGTCCTCCACCAGCCGCCGCTGCCGGGCCAGCGAGGCGTGCGACACCCCGGCCGCCAGTCCGTCGCTGCGCGCCACATGGATGGCGAGCAGCTCCCCACCGGCCGAACGGTCCGCGATCCGGGCCGCCCGCCGCACCAGGGTGTCGCCCTCGGGCCCGCCGGTCAGCGCGACCACGACCCGCTCCCGGGTCTCCCACACCCCACCGCTCGCCTGCTCGGCCCGGTGGCGCTGGAGCGTCTCGTCCACCCGGTCGGCGGTCCACAGCAGCGCGAGCTGGCGCAGCGCGGCGAGACTGCCGGGCCGGAAGGAGCGGGCGAGGGCCGCGTCGACGCGCTCCGGGGGCCAGATGTCGCCGTGCGCCATCCGCCGCCGCAGCCGCTCCGGTGCCAGATCGACCAGCTCGATCTCCGCCGCCCGGCGGACCATGTCGTCGGGCACGGTCGTGTGCTGCGGCACCCCGGTGATCTTCTCCACCACGTCCTTCAGCGACTCCAGCTGCTGCACACCGACCGTGGTGATCACATCGATCCCGGCGTCGAGCAGCACCTCGACGTCCTGCCACCGCCCGGTGTGCGCCGCCCCCGACGCATGGGGATGGGCCAGGTCGTCCACCACGACGACCGAGGGCGCCCGCGCCAGCACGGCGTCGAGATCCAGCTCGCCGCTCCCCGCCGGGTCCCCGCCGCCGCGCCCGGCGAGGACCCGGCCCCGCTGGAGCACCTCCAGCCCGTCGAGCAGTTCCTCGACCCGCGCCCGCCCATGACACTCGACGGCCGCCACCACCACGTCCGCGCCCCGGGCCGCCCGGCGCCGGGCCTCGTCGAGCATGCGAGAGGTCTTGCCGACCCCGGGAGCGGCCCCGAGATAGACCTTCAGTCGTCCACGCCGTACGTCGTCCATCACTCCTCAATGAACCGCCGCCGACCCGGACCGGCGGGCCTCTTGACGCCTTACTGGCGCCACCGATGACGACGTTGACATCGTCTTGACGCCCCCCCCCGGTACCCGGCCGCGCCGGGGGGAGGCCGGACACGGCGACCCGAGCCGCAGACCACGTCCAGGACCAGGACCAGGAACCGCCGTACGGACGTCAGAGGTCCGTCAGGGAAACACCGACCCCTCTTGCCCGCCGAGTCCCCGCCGACTTCGATGATCCCCGTGAACAGCGCCCGGCCCCTGCTCGACCGCCCGCCGAGTCCCCCTCGGCCGCCGCGTCGCACGCCACGCCGCCCGCGCACACCCGCGCCGCGCTGACCCCGGTCCGCCCGACGCCCGCGTCCGCCCGGCCCGGAAGGCGCCCCGCGCGCACCTCCGGGCCCGAAGCCGCGCCCCGGCACCCCGAACGCACCCGACCGTGCGCCCGGCCACGCCGAAAGCACAGCCCCTCACCTCACATCTCTCCCTCAGGAGCACCACCGTGCCCACGGCACCCCTTTCCTCCCGTTCTTCCTCCCGTTCTTCCTCCCGCTCCGTCACCCGTACCGTCCTGGTCACCGGCGCCACCTCCGGCATCGGTGAGGAGACCGCGCGGCTGCTCGCCGCCCAGGGCGCCACGGTCCTGCTGCACGGCCGCACCACCGACGAGGCGCGCGCCACCGCCGACCGCCTGATCGCCACCTCCGGCATCGACGCCGACCGGCTCCGCCCCTACGGGGCCGACTTCTCCCGGCTGGAGGAGGCCGAAGCCCTCGCCCACCAGGTCGTCGCCGACCACCCCCACCTGGACGTCCTGGTCAACAACGCCGCCATCGCCGCCCCCGAACGCCACACCGTCACCGCCGACGGCAACGAGATCGCCTTCCAGGTCAACTTCCTCGCCCACTACCTCCTCACCTGTCTGCTGGAACCCGCCCTCACCAGCGACCCCGGCGGCCGGGTCGTCAACGTCTCCTCCTCCCTGCACCGCACCGCGTCCATCCAGTGGTCCGACCCCCACCGCTCCCGCCGCTACTCCCGGCTCGCCGCCTACGCCCAGTCCCAGCTGGCCCTGACCGTGTTCGCCGCCGACCCCCGCGTCACCGCCGTCTCCGTCCACCCCGGCACCTGCTCCACGGCCCTGCTCCCGCTGTACGGCGACGAGGGCACGCCCCCGGCCGAGGGCGCCGCCCATATCGTACGGCTCTGCGACCCGTCCGTGGAGATCGTGAACGGCGCCTACTACGACCGCTCCGAGCGGGTCGCCCCGGCCGCGTCGGCCACCGAGGACCGCACGGTCAGGCGCCTCACGAAACTCGCCGACCTCCTGGTCGCCCGAGCCTGACCGCCACCGCCGCTCCCCCGTCCGGCCCAACCCCCGCCGACCATCCACGGCCCCGCCTCCACCCCGTCCCGCCGCGCGCTTCCCCCGAGGCCGACGCCCGACGCCCCGGCACCCCAAGGCCGGGGCGTCACCCTCCGCCTACGCTGACATCACCGTCCGCGTGATGGCCGAGAACCTCCGTCGCCGCACCCCAGGAGCACGCCGATGGCCGCCCCCCAGCACCCCCCGCCGGGCCGCCTGCGCACCTGGCTGCTGGAGGGCCTCTCCGACATCAGCAAGAACCGGGACGGCAACGGCGGCACGAACGGCGGGGGCGACGGAACCGGCGGGAGCGGCGAAGGCGGCTCCACCGACCGCCCGGCCGCCGACGACCAGGGCCGCCCCTGGTACCGCGTGATGTGCCTGACCGGCGTCGACTACTTCTCGACCCTCGGCTACCAGCCCGGCATCGCCGCCCTCGCGGCCGGACTGCTGTCCCCGGTCGCGACCGTCGTCCTGGTCCTGGTCACCCTCTTGGGAGCGCTGCCGGTCTATCGCCGGGTCGCCGAGGAGAGCCCGCACGGCCAGGGCTCGATCGCGATGCTGGAACGTCTGCTGTCGTTCTGGAAGGGCAAGCTCTTCGTCCTCACCCTGCTGGGCTTCGCCGCCACGGACTTCCTGATCACCATCACCCTCTCCGCCGCCGACGCCTCCACCCACCTCATCGAGAACCCGCATCTGAACAGCGCCCTGCACGGCCGTCAGCTGCTGATCACCCTCATCCTGATCGCCCTGCTCGGCGCGGTGTTCCTGAAGGGCTTCCTGGAGGCGATCGGTGTCGCCGTCGCCCTGGTCGGCGTCTATCTCGCGCTGAACGCCGTCGTGGTCGTCAGCGGTCTGTGGCATGTGCTGACCGAGAGCCATGTGGTGACCGACTGGACGACCGCTCTCACCGCCGAGCACGGCAATGTCTTCGTGATGATCGGCCTCGCCCTGATCGTCTTCCCCAAGCTGGCCCTGGGCCTGTCCGGCTTCGAGACCGGCGTCGCCGTGATGCCCCATGTGAAGGGCGACCCCGGCGAGACCGAGGAGCACCCGAGGGGCCGTATCCGCGACACCAAGAAGCTGCTGACCACGGCCGCCGTGATCATGAGCTGTTTCCTGATCACCACCAGCTTCATCACCACGCTGCTGATCCCCGCCCCGGAGTTCGAGGAGGGCGGCCAGGCCAACGGCCGCGCTCTCGCCTATCTGGCCCATGAGTACCTGGGCAGCGCCTTCGGCACGGTCTACGACATCTCCACCATCGCCATCCTCTGGTTCGCCGGCGCCTCCGCCATGGCCGGTCTGCTCAACCTCATGCCCCGCTACCTCCCCCGCTACGGCATGGCCCCGCACTGGGCGGGCGCGGTGCGCCCCATGGTCATCGTCTTCACCCTGGTCGCCTTTCTGGTGACCTGGATCTTCGATGCCAGCGTGGACGCCCAGGGCGGCGCCTACGCCACCGGTGTCCTGGTGCTGATCAGCTCCGCCGCCATCGCCGTCACCATCTCGGCGCACCGGGCCGGACGGCGCCGCTGGTTCCTGTGCTTCGCCGTGATCTCCACGGTGTTCCTCTACACGACCGTACTGAACATCATCGAACGCCCGGACGGTGTGAAGATCGGCGCCTGCTTCATCGCCGGAATCATGATCCTGTCGTTCGCCTCCCGGCTGACCCGCGCCTTCGAGCTACGGGTGACCAGCGTGACCCTCGATCCGCTGGCGGCCCGCTTCGTCCGGGACGTCGCCAGCCGCAAGATCCGGCTGATCGCCAACGAGCCCGACCAGCGGGACATCACCGAGTACCGCGACAAGATCGAGCAGATCCGGCAGGACAACGATGTGACGGGCCCGGAGGACTTCGTCTTCGTCGAGGTGACCGTGACCGACCCCTCCGAGTTCGAGGCCGTCCTCGCGGTCCACGGCGAGGTGCTGTTCAACCGCTACCGGGTCCTCACCCTGGAGTCCTCGTCCATCCCCAACGCGCTGGCCGCGCTGCTGCTGCACATCCGCGACACGACCGGCCGTATCCCGCACATCTACTTCGAATGGACCGAGGGCGCCCCGTTCGCCAACTTCCTGCGCTTCTTCCTCTTCGGCCAGGGCGAGGTCGCCCCCGTCACCCGTGAGGTCCTGCGCGAGGCGGAACCGGACCGCACCCGCCGCCCCAAGGTCCACACGGGCTGACACCGGACCGCCCTCGTACGCCTCAAGGTCCCAACGGGCTGACACCGGACCGACCCCGTACGCCTCAAGGTCCCCACCGGCTGACACCGAGCCGACCCCGTACACCCCCCGAGGTCCCCACGGGCTGACACCGAGTCGACCCGCACCAGCCCGCGTACCCGCGGCTCACCCCAAGAGCGCCGCCGCTCCCCGTCTGCTGTTCCTCACCACCGCCACCCCCGACGCGCCCTGCGCGTCTGCACCTGCCCGTACCGCAGCTCCCCGGTGATCTCGATCCGCAGCCGCACCGGCTCGTCCGCCGCCCCGGACCTCCGCCGCCCGGCGGGTCTCGCGGGCTTGACCGTGGCGAAGGCGCACACCAGCCCGTCGGTGTCCACCTCGATCCCGGGTCCGACGATCAGCCTCAACGCCCCGGCGTTCATGTCGAGGTCGATCCGCAGGGTGTCGTGGACGATGACGGCCTCGGTGAAGTCGAGCGTCACATGCCCCCACTGCGAGTCGATGACCAGCTCTCTGGGCACCTGCCAGCGCCCGTCCCGCCGGGTCGAACTGCCCTCCTGCTCGATCCGGGCGACCTCCTCGCCGCGCCCGGCGGGCACGGTCGGCGGAAGATCCGCCGTGAGCCCGGCCAGCTCGCCCTGTGTCCGGGCGGACAGCGCCGCACCGACCCGTTCGTCCAGCTCCTCGGCGGTGAGCCGCCCGTCGCCCGCCGCCTCGGTCAGCAGCTCCACCACCGCGTCCCGGTCCGCGTGCGAGGCCCGCACCTCGGCCCCTGTACCGGAACGCACGACGTCAGTCCCCACAGCCCTCACCCCGATACCCCGATCCCCGCCCTGGCACGACTAACGCTATATCGCGTCACATCGAAGGGGAAGACCTCCCGCCCATCACCCCCCGAACGAGTGAACGAGCAACGAATGAGGACCCCGCGCCATCAGCCACGGGGCCCTCACCCACCACCAGAAACCGGCGAGGGCGGCCCGGACCGGGCCGCCCTCGCCGTCGCTCAGTCCTCGTACGCGTCCAGCGGCGGGCACGAGCAGACCAGGTTCCGGTCGCCGAACGCCTGGTCGATCCGGCGGACCGGCGGCCAGTACTTGTCGGCCATGGACACCCCGGCCGGGAACACCGCGTCGTCCCGCCCGTACGCGTGCATCCACTCCCCGCCCAGCGCGGCGGCGGTGTGCGGCGCGTTGCGCAGCGGGTTGTCCTCGGCGGGCCACTGCCCCGCGCCGACCTTCTCGATCTCGGCACGGATGGCGATCATCGCCTCGCAGAACCGGTCGATCTCGGCCAGGTCCTCGGACTCGGTCGGCTCGATCATCAGCGTCCCGGCGACCGGGAACGACATGGTCGGCGCGTGGAACCCGTAGTCGATGAGCCGCTTGGCCACATCGTCCACGCTGACGCCGGTCGCCTTGGTCAGCGGGCGCAGATCGATGATGCACTCGTGCGCGACCAGCCCGCCGGGGCCGGTGTAGAGCACGGGGTAGTGCGGCTCAAGGCGCTTGGCGATGTAGTTCGCGGACAGCACGGCCACCTGGGTGGCGCGCTTGAGCCCCTCGCCGCCCATCAGCCGGACGTACGCCCAGGAGATCGGCAGGATGCCCGCCGAACCCCACGGGGCGGCCGAGATCGGCCCGACCCCGGTCTCCGGACCGGCCGCGGGCTGCAAGGGGTGGTTCGGCAGATGCGGCGCCAGATGCGCGCGCACCGCGACCGGACCGACACCGGGACCGCCGCCGCCGTGCGGGATGCAGAAGGTCTTGTGCAGGTTCAGGTGCGAGACGTCCCCGCCGAAGTGCCCCGGCTTGGCCAGACCCACCAGCGCGTTCAGATTGGCCCCGTCGACATACACCTGCCCGCCCGCCTCGTGCACCTGGGCACAGATGTCGGCGACATGCTCCTCGAACACCCCGTGCGTCGAGGGGTAGGTGATCATCAGCACGGCCAGCTGGTCGCGGTGCTGCTCGATCTTCGCCCGCAGGTCCTCGACGTCGATCTCGCCGTCCTCGGCGGTCCTGACGACGACGACCTTCATCCCGGCCATCACGGCGCTGGCGGCGTTGGTGCCGTGCGCGGAGGACGGGATCAGACACACCGTGCGCTGCTCGTCACCGTTGGCCCTGTGGTACCCGCGCACCGCGAGCAGCCCGGCCAGCTCGCCCTGCGACCCGGCGTTGGGCTGGAGCGACACCTTGTCGTACCCGGTGACCTCGGCGAGCCGCTCCTCCAGCTCCCGGATGAGCGTCAGATAGCCCTGGGCCTGCTCGGCGGGCGCGAACGGGTGCAGCTGCCCGAACTCGGGCCAGGTCACCGGCTCCATCTCGGTCGTCGCGTTGAGCTTCATGGTGCAGGAGCCCAGCGGGATCATGCCCCGGTCCAGCGCGTAGTCGCGGTCGGCGAGGCGGCGCAGATAGCGCAGCATCGCGGTCTCGGAGCGGTGCTGGTGGAAGACGGGGTGGGCGAGGAACTCGTCGCTGCGCAGCGCCCCGTCCCCCAGTACGTCCCCGGTCCCGGCGTCCAGCGCCTCGATGTCGGCCTCGACCCCGAACGCGTTCCACACCGCGCCGAGCTGGGCCCTGGTGGTCGTCTCGTCGCAGGCCAGGGAGATGTGGTCGGCGTCCACGAGCCGGACGTTGACCCCGTTGTCCCGCGCGGCGGCGGCGATCCGCGCGGCCCGGCCCTCGACCCGGACGGTGAGCGTGTCGAAGTAGGCGCCGTGCACGACCTCCACGCCCCCGGCCCGCAGCCCGGCGGCGAGCAGCGTGGCGTAGCGGTGGGTGCGCCAGGCGATCGTCCGCAGCCCCTCGGGCCCGTGGTAGACCGCGTACATCCCGGCCATCACCGCGAGCAGCACCTGCGCGGTGCAGATGTTGCTGGTCGCCTTCTCCCGCCGGATGTGCTGCTCCCGCGTCTGGAGCGCGAGCCGGTACGCCTTGTTGCCGTCGGCGTCCACCGAGACACCCACCAGCCGTCCGGGCAGGCTGCGCGCGAACTTCTCGTGCACCGCCATGTAACCGGCGTGCGGCCCGCCGAAGCCCATCGGCACTCCGAACCGCTGGGTCGTGCCGACCGCGATGTCCGCGCCCAGCTCCCCGGGCGACCTCAGCAGCGTCAGCGCCAGCAGATCCGCGGCGACGGTGACCAGCGCCCCCCGCTCGTGCGCCTGCTCGACGACCTTCCCGATGTCCCGGACGGCCCCGGAGGCGCCCGGGTACTGGACGAGCACGCCGTTGATCTCCCGCCCGTCCAGCGCGGCGGGGATGCCCTCACCGAGATCGGTGACGACGACCTCGACCCCGGTCGGCTCGGCGCGCGTCTGGATCACGGCGATGGTCTGCGGCAGCGCGTCCGCGTCGACCAGGAACAGCCCCTTCTTGTTCTTGCCCATCCGCCGCGACAGCGCCATGGCCTCGGCGGCGGCGGTCCCCTCGTCCAGCAGCGACGCCCCGGACGTGGGCAGCCCCGTGAGGTCGGCGACCATCGTCTGGAAGTTCAGCAGCGCTTCCAGCCGCCCCTGCGAGATCTCCGGCTGGTACGGCGTGTACGCCGTGTACCAGGCCGGGTTCTCCATGACATTGCGCAGCACGACCGGCGGGGTGAACGTCCCGTAGTAGCCGAGCCCGATCATCGAGCCGAGCACCTGGTTGCGGTCGGCCAGCGAGCGCAGTTCGGCCAGTACCTCGGCCTCGGTGCGCGCCCCCGGCAGCTCCAGCGCCCCGGCGTTCTTGATGACATCGGGCACGGCGGCGGCGGTCAGCTCGTCCAGGGAGCCGTAGCCGACCTGCGCGAGCATCTTGGCCCGCGCCTCCTGATCGGGGCCGATGTGCCGCTGCTCGAAGGGAATCCCCTGCTCAAGCTCGGAGAGCGGAATGCGATGGGCGGTCATTGCGGAGGGCCTCCTGGTCTGACGCGACCTTCGGGGGGCACCCCGACGCGGGTACCCCTGCGGCCTCCCCCTCTGTCATCTCGACCTGAGAGCTTCACCGGGCGCCGGCCCGGCTTTCACCGTCGGTGAGAGCGGACGCCATCGGCACCGCCCTGCTTTCCAGAGTGACCTCGTCCGTGCGGTACGGGGGCCTGAGAGATTCCGGGGAGGATTTGCTCCTTCGGCGCCTCCGGATCTTCCCGGAGGACTCTCCCGCACAGGGTCAGCAGCCGCTGTCAGCCTACCAGCGCGGTCCACGAACGGACCTTCGAGTGGCCGCCCGCCCCAATGTGCTCTTTCGTAGTGCTTACGGATGAGTTGCGACGATGTGGAGGGACCGTGCAGACCGATATCGATCCTCGCAACCTGATCGGCCGCAAGGCGTTCGACCGCAACGGCACCAAGATCGGCACGATCGACGAGGTCTATCTCGACGACGCCACCGGTGTGCCCGAGTGGGCCGCCATAAGGACGGGCCTGTTCAGCCGGGACGCCTTCGTGCCCCTGGAGCCCAGCGAGCTGATCGAGGGCACCCTGCACGTCCCCTTCGACCGCGCCCTGATCAAGGACGCCCCCGACTTCGGCGTCGGCCGCCATCTCTCCCCCGAACAAGAACTCCAGCTCTACCACCACTACGGCCTGGACGTGACGGGCCCGCCCCCACCGGACCACGACTTCGGCAAGGTGGCGGGCCAGGACGACACCTGACCCCCGGCCCACCCGAGGAACGACCCCAGCCCGCCCGCGCCCGCCCCTCTCCGCCCCCGGACGACGACACCCCGCAGCCGGGGGCACACACTCCGACACCGGCAGCCAGCGCACAGGGCACAGCCCGTAGCGCACAGCAGGGCACAGGGCCCAGCCCGCAAGCCGCAGCCCGCAGCCCGCAGCCCGCAGCCCGCAGCCGAGGGCACTCGCTAGCCAGCCCCCAGGACCACTCTCCCGGTCGAAGCACCGACCCCGAAGAACACGCGCTCCCCACCAGCACCTTCACCCACCCCCGAAAGCCCCCAGCCGGTCACCCCCGCACGGCCCCGAACCCGTCACCCTCACGACGGTCCACCCGTCTCCCGCCGCCGCCCCCGTCGACCGCCTCGTCATCCACCCGTTGATCCACCCCAGCGTCTCCCCCCGCCCCCACCGGGAACCCCGCCTCGGTCAACGGCAACGGCTCGGCAGGCTCCAGCTCCGGATCCCCGACCCGGAACGTCCGTACCCGTCCCGCCACCTCCGACCCCGGCGTCTCGAATCTCACGGTCACCCGCCCCAGCCCGCTCCCCTGCACCCAGCCGTGCCCGTACTCCGTGTGCCGCACGTCGTGCCCGGCGGGCCACCGCCGCTCCCCCTGCACCTCCGTCTCCTCGCGGTCCCGCTCCTCGACATGCTCCTCGGCGTGCTCGTCCGCCAGCTCCCCCGCGGCCTGGGCGAACAGATCCTCCTGGGTGAAGTCGGCGAGCCCGCTGACCCCGACGCCCAGCAGCCGAACCCCTCCCGTGGTGTCCACGGAGTCCAGCAGCCGGGCCGCCGCCTCCCGTACCACCGCCGGGTCGTCGGTCGGCCCCCGCAGCGTCTCGGACCGGGTCAGCGTGGAGAAGTCGTACCGCCGTACCTTCAGCACGATCGTCCGCCCCGACAGTCCCGCCCCGCGCAGCCGCCGCACACACCGGTCCGCCAGCCGCTGCACCTCCAGCTCGACCCGCACCCGGTCATGGATGTCCACGTCGTAGGTGTCCTCGACGGACACCGACTTCGTCTCCCGCTCGGCGACCACGGGCCGCTCGTCATGGGCGAGCGCCATCGCGTACAGCGCGTGCCCGTGCGCCTTCCCCAGCAGCCGTACCAGCTCGTCCTCACCCGCCTCGGCCATCTCGCCGACCGTGGTGATCCCGGCCCGCCGCAGATGGTCGCCGGTCGCCGGGCCCACCCCGGGCAGGGTCCGTACCGTCAGCGGCGCGAGCAGCGCCCGCTCGGTCCCCGGGTCGATCAGCACCAGCCCGTCCGGCTTGGCCTGCTCGGAGGCGATCTTGGCGAGCATCTTGGACGCGGCCAGCCCCACCGATCCCGTCAGCCCCGTGGCCTCCCGTATGTCCGCGCGCAGCTTGGTCCCCGCCAGCCGCGCGGACTCCAGGTCCCAGGCCGCTCCCCCGGCCTCCAGATCCACGAACGCCTCGTCCAGGCTCAGCGGCTCCACCAGCGGCGACAGCGCCCGCAGCAGCGCCATGACCTGTTCACTGATCGTCCGGTACAGCTGGAAGCGCGGCACGAGATACGCGGCGTTCGGCGCGAGCCGCCGCGCCTGCGCCATCGGCATCGCGGAGTGCACCCCGAACACCCGCGCCTCGTACGAGCAGGTCGCGACCACCCCGCGCGGCCCGAGCCCGCCCACGATCACCGCTTTCCCGCGCAGGCTCGGCTTGGACGCCTGCTCCACCGAGGCGAAGAAGGCATCCATGTCGAGATGCAGGATCGTGGGTGTTCTCCTCACACCTACGATGCTGCACCACACCACTGACAATGCCCCGCCGCCGCGGCCCGCGCGCCCCGACCGGACGCCGTCGGTCACCGTGGAATCAGCCGCCCCGGCCCTCCGTGGCCGCCTCTCAGGCCCCTGGAGCCCCACTCCACCCGGCAGGCCCCGGAACGGCCTCAGACCGCCCTGTTGCGCCGCCGTGCCAGCTCGTCCGCCGGATTGTGCCCGACGAGCGTCTCCCCGGTGTCGATGCGCTCCCCGTGCAGCTGGGAGAGTGCGCTCTCGACGTCCCGCCAGACCACGCCCACGGCGATCCCGAAGATCCCCTGACCGCCCTGGAGCAGCGCGTGCACCTCGTCCGGCGAGGTGCACTCATAGACCGTGGCGCCGTCGCTCATCAGCGTCATGCGCTCCAGATCCCGAAATCCCTGCTCGCGCAGGTGCTGCACGGTGGTGCGGATGTTCTGCAACGACACCCCGGTGTCGAGGAACCGCTTGACGATCTTCAGGACGACGACGTCCCGGAAGCTGTACAGCCGCTGCGTCCCCGACCCGGTGGCGGGCCGTACGCTGGGCTCGACCAGCCCGGTACGCGCCCAGTAGTCCAGTTGCCGGTAGGTGATGCCGGCGGCCGCGCAGGCCGTCGGACCCCGGTAGCCGATCTGCTCGGACGTCATCGACGTCGCCCCTCCGCTGGTGGGCACGGCCGTCGGTCGCTGTGGAGCATGACCGGTCGTGCTCCCGTGAAGCGGGTACGGACCGCTCTCCCCGAGACTGCGCCCGGGGGCACCCCCAGCCGTACCGTCGCCGCTGCTGCTCACGCCGACCTCCGTCCTTGACCTGCCTTCTCGACGGTAGGCAGTCACCGAGGGTGCGTCAACGATCGCCACACTCGGCACGCCGAGTGATAATCACCCTAGGAGTGGTTTCCCGTACCCCACCGCGGGGAAAGGCTAGCCGAATGCGCCGACGAGGCGCCGCAGGACGCTCTCACGCGCCCCTGGCAATTGCCGGACCGGAACGACCCCCGCCGATAGATGCCCGCACCACGTAGTACGGCCCGGCGCACACCGTGTGTCCGCCGGGCCGTTCCTTGGCTCACTGGCTGCTGGTGCCGAAGTCCTCGGGAGAGATCTGGTCGAGGAACTCGCGGAACTTCTCCACCTCGTCCTCCTGCTCATCGGGGATCGCGATACCCGCGTCGTCGAGCACCCCGTCACTGCCGTAGATCGGCGTTCCGGTGCGCAGGGCCAGCGCTATGGCATCGGACGGCCGGGCACTCACCTCGACCCCGCTGGCGAAGACCAGCTCGGCGTAGAAGACGCCCTCACGCAGATCCGTGATGCGCACTTCGGTGAGCTCCTGGCCCACGGCCTCCAGCACGTCCTTGAACAGGTCATGGGTCAGCGGCCGGGCGGGGGCCATGCCCTGCTGGGCGAAGGCGATCGCCGTCGCCTCCCCCGGCCCGATCCAGATGGGGAGGTAGCGGTCGCCTCCCACTTCGCGCAGGAGCACGATCGGTTGGTTGGAGGGCATTTCGACCCGGACACCTACGACATCGAGCTCGTTCACACAGCAACCCTAGGCCGTGCCCGGGATGTTTGGGTAGTCGGGACGGCCACAGGTCCGGTTCCGGACCCGCCCCGGCCACAGGTCTGCCTCTCAGGGCAGCCGGACCCCGAGGGCGGACTGCACCAGGGCCGCGTGCAGCTTCACGGCGAGCCCCGCCAGCTCTTTCGTCCGGGCCTCGGCATGGGCTCTGGTCTGCGGATTGCGGTGCCGCCGCAGCGGCGCCACCACCTGGTCGACCAGCCCGGCCTCCCGGTCGGCGGCGGCCTTCATCACCCGCAGATGCCGTGGCTCGATCCCGGACCGCCCCAGTTCCACCACCAGCGCGGCCACGGTGGCCGCCTCCGCGTCGTACACCCCCTCCGCCACCGGGGTGATCAGCCCGTACGACTCCCACTCGGCCAGCTCGTCCGCGCCGATCCCGGCGGCGGCCAGCAGCTCGGACCGGCCGATCCGGGCGACCGTGGGCGTACCGGGCGGCTCGGGCGCGCCCTCGGCCTCATGCGACCGCCCCAGCGACGGCAGCCGTACGTCCTCACCGCGCTCCAGGGCGGCCAAGTGCTCGCGGATCACCTTGAGCGGCAGATAGTGGTCACGCTGCATCCGCAGCACATGTCCGAGGCGCTCGACATCGCCGATGGTGAATTTCCGGTATCCCGAAGAGGTCCGCTGGGGCTCGATCAGCCCTTCCGCCTCCAGGAAGCGGATCTTGGAGATGGTGACCTCGGGGAATTCCTCGCGCAGCACGTTCAGCACCGTGCCGATGCTCATCAGCCCGCTGTCCGTGGCGGCGGCACCTTGCCCGGCACCGCCGCTCGGTGTATGCAGCATGGACCTTCCTTGGGGTCCCCGGACCGGGTCCGGTGAGGTCAGGCGAACTGCCTGCTCGCGTAGAAGACCAGCCGGTACTTGCCGATCTGCACCTCGTCGCCGTTGTGCAGACCGACCTGGTCGATCCGCTCCCGGTTAACATACGTGCCGTTCAGGCTGCCCACGTCGGCGACCGTGAAGGACCCGTCGGGGGCCCGCCGGAACTCCACGTGACGGCGGGAGACGGTCACGTCGTCCAGGAAGATGTCGCTCTGCGGGTGGCGCCCGGCCGTGGTCAGGTCGCTGTCCAGCAGGAAGCGGCTGCCGGAGTTCGGCCCGCGCCGCACCACCAGCAGGGCGGAGCCCAGCGGCAGCGCGTCCACCGCGGCCTGCGCCTCGGGCGACAGGGCCGGGATCTGGGTCTGTCCGGTGACCTCGGCGTCGTACGCCTCCAGGCCGCTGATGGAGATCGTGGACGTCGTCTCGGACGCGCGCTCCGGGACCACTCCGGGGCGCAGTGGCGCACCGCAGTTGGAACAGAAGCGGCTGTTCTCCGCATTGCGGTTACCGCACCTCGAACACACCAGGGCCGACATCGACGGTTCCTCCTGCCGCGGCTGCCCCGCCGGGGCATGGGACGCGTACGGATCCGAGGAAAACCCTCCACCCGTACTTGAGGTTGACGGTTGCCCGAAACCTATGCCTCCGGCCTGGGCAGGGTCAACCGACGGCGCGCCCGGACCACCCACCTGGTCCCGGAACAGCGGGCGCTGCCCCTCCGCGTCAGGCTGTGCGCGATGACGGGCGGTCGCGTTGGCGCTGCCCTCTCGCGAGCTCTTGCCGAACAACTTCGCAAACAACTTCACGGGCGATTCCCCTTGACCGAAACAGACCCGCCCGTGGGGCAGGACGAACCCTGATTGCACAATCCGGCTGACCCGGACAACCACACAACGTCCGTAGCCACCGGACAGTTTCCACCACGCACCACCCGTTCGGTGCGCCGACCCCCCGCAACCTCCTGCCCTGGTAGGACGGCCTCCATGCACCCGCGGTTCACTGGGAGGACGACCGAGCGTAGTCAGGCTGCTTCGCGGGCCGCAAGGCATCCACGACGATCTTGTCCGACCGCTCGACGCCCACCGTGGCGTGCTCCTTCTCCAGCGTCTGCACCACGCCCCCCGGGATGTTGAGCGCCGGTTCGAGATCCTGCGGCTTGCCGATGACCTTGAAACGATAGGGCGCGTCGATCTTGTTCCCGTCGACGGCGACTCCGTCCCCGGAGTCCGTCAGATAGGTGCTCGCGACCACCCGCACGCCGTTCACCTGGATCGCCTCCGCACCCGCGGCGCGCAGTTCCTGGACGGCGTCGAGCAGCATGTTCGCCTCGACCGTTCCCTTCGAGTCCTCGATCGTCATGGTGATCCCGGGCCCCTGGGCGGCCACCGTGCCCGCCAGGATGCCGAGTTGCCGCTCCTTCTCGACCGTCTGCCTACGGGCCTCCTCCGCCTGGTTCGAACTGTTCTCCAGTTCGTCCCGCTGCTTCTCAAGACCCTGCTTCTCGTCCTCAAGACGCTCAGTCCGGTCGTCCAGTTCATCGAGAATCCGGACAAGATCTTCCTGCCGAGCACCACGCAGCGCGCTGTCCCCGTCACTGTGCGCAGCGACCTGCACGGCGAGCCCGAACCCGAGGCCGAACAGCAGCAGCGCCACGATGAGTTGCGCCCGCGACACGCGCGGCGGCCACAGCCCCTGCACCAGGCGCTGCCGCCCGGTCAGCTCGGGCGTGGCGGGACCCGCCGCCTCCTCGACCGGTCCCGCCTGCGCGGGGACCTCCTGGGGCAGTTCCTTGCGCAACGGGCTCCTATGTGCCCCGTGATGGTTGCTCATCGGCCTCACGCCCGGAACACATGACGGCGGATCGCCGCTGCGTTGGAGAAGATCCGGATACCGAGCACGACCACCACACCGGTCGACAGCTGGGCGCCCACGCCCAACTTGTCGCCCAGGAACACGATCAGCGCGGCCACGACCACGTTCGACAGGAACGACACCACGAAGACCTTGTCGTCGAAGATCCCGTCGAGCATGGCCCGCAGCCCCCCGAAGACGGCGTCCAGCGCCGCCACCACGGCGATCGGCAGGTAAGGCTCGACGACCGCCGGAACCTCGGGCCGGACCAACAGTCCGGCCACGACTCCGACGACGAGCCCCAGTACGGCGATCACGATGTGCCCTTCTCACTCTCGATGTTCGGCTGTGCTGCCCCGGTGCCCGGCCGCGCGGTCCGCACCATGACGCTGGGCGCGGCCGGCAGACGGAGGTCCTCCTGAACGGAAATCGCCGTCCGGACCCCGAAGTTCTCCTGAAGGGCGTGCAGATAGAGCCCGTCCGCACCGTTCTGGAAACGGCCGCTCATACGGTCCCCGTCCCCCACCGCCAGCACCGTGTACGGCGGCACGAGTGGCCGATTGTCGACCAGTATGGCGTCACCGGCGGCCCGGATCGCCGACAGTGCCGTCAGCCGCTGCCCGTTGATCGACACGGCCTCCGCGCCCGCCTCCCACAGCCCGTTGACCACCCGCTGCATGTCCCGGTCGCGCACCCGGCCCGTGTCGTTGAACCCCGACGTCCCGCGCGGATCGGCGTCCCCCTCGGCGGACGCCTCCTTCGCGTCGTTCACGACCAGCTTCACGCCCGGCCCCCGCACTTCCACGGCACCGGCCAGGACACCCACCAGATCACTGCCGGCGCCGCCACCGCCCTGCTGGAGCGCCGCCCGCTGACGCGCCTGAACGTCGTCCCTGAGCCGGTCCACCGCGTTCTCCAGGTCGTCCGCCGCGGACGTCTCCTGGTCGATGCGGTCGATCAGCTCCTCACGCTCCTTGGCCACCACCGGCGCGGACACCCGGGCCTGGGCCGCGCCCACGGTCACCACCAGCGCCGCCAGCACCAGACCCGCGGCAAGACCCAGCTTCGCCCGCAGCGTCTTCGGCATGCCCCGGTCACCTGCGGCCTCCCGACGCGCCGCGGCCTCCGCGTACCCGTCGTCCAGGCTGTGATCCATCACATTGGTGAGCAGCGACATGGACGCGTCCGGGCGTGTCACACGCGCACGCGCGCCAGTGCTCCGAATGGGGGGCTGCTGCGGCATGCCGCACATCGTCGCACGTCGCGGCCCCTACCTCCGAATGGCCCCACCCACGTGCCGGACAGGCCCCCTTGGGGGCACTTGTCCGGCACGCGCGCGGGGCCCGGGACTACCGCCCGGCGCTGTCCACCACGGCGGCCCACTCATCGAGCAGCGCCTGCGCGGAGGCGTCGTCCGGCCCCTCCGCCCACAGATGCGTGACCGCCTCGGCCGGGTCCGGCAGCACCATCACCCAGCGCCCGTCGGTCTCCACCACCCGTACGCCGTCCGTGGTGTCCACGAAACGATCTCCGGCCGCCTCGACGACCCGGCGCATCACGAGCCCCTTGACCGCCCACGGCGTCGCCAGATCCCGCTTGAGGACATGCGCCCGCGGAATCCGCGCGTCGATCTGGCTCAGCGTGAGCTGCGTCCGCGCCACCAGCCCGATCAGTCGTACGAACGCCGCCGTCCCGTCGAAGACACTGCTGAACTCCGGGACGATGAACCCGCCCCGGCCGTCGCCGCCGAAGATCGTCGACTCGTCCCGCCCGACCCGCGTCAGATCGTCCGGAGAGGTCGTCGTCCACTCCACCTGTGTCCCGTGGTACGCCGCCACCTGCTCGGCGATCCTGGTCGTCGTCACCGGCAGCGCCACCCGCCCGCTGCGCCGCTCCGCGGCCACCAGGTCGAGCAGCACCAGCAGCGCCCGGTCGTCCTCGACGATCCGGCCCTTCTCGTCGACCAGCGACAACCGCTCACCGACCGGGTCGAACCGCACCCCGAACGCGGCCCGCGCCGAGGCCACGATCTCGCCCAGCCGCACCAGCCCCGACCGCCGGGCGTCCGCGGACTCCGTCGGCCGCGACTCGTCCAGCCCCGGGTTGATCGTCAGCGAGTCCACACCGAGCTTGCCCAGCAGACTCGGCAGCACCAGGCCCGCACTGCCGTTCGACGCGTCGACCACGACCTTCAGCCCGGACTCGGAGATCCCGGTCGTGTCCACATTCCGCAGCAGCGAACCCGTGTACGAGTCGAAGACACTGGCCGGAAAATGCAGATCCCCGATCTCCCCGGGAAACGCCCGCCGGTACTCCTGCCGCGCGAACACCCGGTCCAGCTTCCGCTGACTGCCCTGCGACAGATCGGCACCCTGCCCGTCGAAGAACATGATGTCCACAGAATCCGGCACCCCGGGCGTGGTCCGGATCATGATCCCCCCGGCGCTCCCCCGCCCGGTCTGCTGCCGCGCCACAGGCAACGGCACATTCTCCAGATCCCGTACGTCGATGGCGCTGGCCTGGAGCGCCGAGATCACCGCCCGCTTCAGCGCACGCGCACCACGGGAGTGATCCCGCGCGGTGGTCACCGTCGACCCCTTCTTCAGAGTCGTCGCATAGGCCCCCGCGAGCCGCACCGCCAGCTCCGGCGTGATCTCCACATTCAGAATCCCGGACACACCGCGGGCCCCGAAGAGATGCGCCTGCCCCCGCGACTCCCAGATCACGGACGTGTTGACGAACGCGCCGGCCTCGATGGTCTTGAAGGGATAGACCCGCACATTGCCCTGCACGATCGATTCTTCACCGATCAGGCACTCGTCCCCGATGACCGCCCCGTCCTCGATCCGGGCGGCCCGCATGATGTCCGTGTTCTTCCCGACGACACAGCCCCGCAGATTACTGTGCTGCCCGACATACACGTTGTCGTGCACCACGGCCTTGTGCAGAAAGGCACCGGACTTCACGACGACGTTCGACCCGACAACCGTGTGCTCACGGATCTCGGCCCCTGCCTCGACCTTCGCGTAGTCGCCGATGTACAGCGGCCCGCGCAGCACCGCGTCCGGATGCACTTCCGCACCCTCGGCCACCCACACCCCGGGCGAGATCTCGAACCCGTCGATCTCGACGTCGACCTTGCCCTCCAGGACATCGGCCTGCGCCTTCACATAGCTCTCATGCGTACCGACGTCCTCCCAGTAGCCCTCGGCGACAAACCCGTAGATGGGCTTGCCCTCCTTCATCAGCTGCGGGAAGACATCCCCGGACCAGTCCACGGGAACGTCGGCCTCGACATAGTCGAAGACCTCGGGCTCCATGACGTAGATGCCGGTGTTCACGGTGTCCGAGAAGACCTGCCCCCAGGTCGGCTTCTCCAGGAAGCGCTCGACCTGGCCCTCCTCGTCCACGATGGTGATTCCGAATTCCAGCGGATTGGGCACACGCGTCAGACAGACGGTGACGAGCGCCCCCTTCTCCTTGTGGAAATTGATCAGCTCGGTCAGATCGAAGTCGGTCAGCGCGTCACCGGAGATGACGAGGAAGGTGTCGTCCTTCAACGCCTCCTCGGCATTCTTGACGCTTCCGGCGGTACCGAGTGGCTTCTCCTCGTTGGCATAGGTGAGCTCCATTCCGAGCTCTTCACCGTCACCGAAGTAGTTCTTGACGAGCGATGCCAGGAACTGGACGGTTACTACCGTCTCATTCAGCCCATGCCTTTTGAGCAGCCGCAGAACATGCTCCATGATCGGCCGGTTCGCGACCGGCAGGAGCGGTTTGGGCATACTTGAGGTCATGGGGCGAAGGCGTGTGCCTTCGCCACCGGCCATCACGACGGCCTTCATGTCGGAAGCGTCCTCCTCGAAGAGACGACGGTCTAGCCGACTTCACCCGTCCGAATTGTCCCGCACTTTTCCAGTACGGGCCATCGCGCCGTTGTGGCCGCACCTATCGGCGAGCTCCATCGGCCGTGGCGTCCGCACGAACCAGACGGCGGACCTGCACCACATAGAGCACTCCTGCCCACCAGTACAGCGTTGTACCCCACCCGGCGAACGCCCATCCGAAAATAGCAGCCAGTGACGAGATCCAACCGCTTCCGTCACTGAGCAGCAGGAGGGGGAACGCATACATCAGGTTGAAGGTAGCCGCCTTCCCGAGGAAGTTCACCTGGGGCGGCGGATAGCCGTGCCGGCGGAGGATACCCACCATCACCAGCAGAACCAGCTCCCGCGCCAGCAGTACAGCGGTCAACCAGATGGGCAGGATCTCACGCCATGTCAGCCCGACCAGCGTCGACAGAATGTAGAGCCGGTCCGCCGCGGGATCGAGCAGTCGCCCAAGGCTGCTGATCTGATTCCAGCGCCGCGCCAGTTTGCCGTCCAGGTAGTCGCTGATGCCGCTCAGGGCCAGCACCAACAGGGCCCAGCCATCGCTCTTCGGGCCGCCGAACTCAGGCCGCAGAATCAGCCACAGAAAGAGCGGCACACCGACGAGGCGCGCCATGCTGAGGATGTTGGGGATGGTGAGCACCCGGTCCGTCTGGACACGGGTCTCCTGGACCTCCACCCGGGGGCCTCCTGTGGGAAATGAGCCAACGATGCTCCCCGACCCTACCTCAACACAAAAAAGCGCTGGCCCTCGGGCTTGATGCCCAAGAGCCAGCGCTCTAAAAGAAGTTCGGCGGCGTCCTACTCTCCCACCGGGTCCCCCCAGCAGTACCATCGGCGCTGTAAGGCTTAGCTTCCGGGTTCGGAATGTAACCGGGCGTTT